>CAMYMP010000263.1 GCA_947259435.1 uncultured Woeseiaceae bacterium | reverse complement strand
GCAGGACCGGTCGCGATGAGCGGCGAGCTGGTCATTGAATTGCCAAGGCCCGGTACGGCTATTGCATCTGATCTTTGAGCGCGATCGCGGTATCGGCAAGCTGCGCGGGGTCGCAGACGGCGTGATTCGCGATCAGCGCTTTCGACTGCATGAAGTCGCGCGGCGCATTGATCGCGTCGGCGGCGATGAGCGACCCGTCTTTCAAGTACAGGCACGCAAAGCTTCTGCTCGCAGGCTCACCTCGAAGCACGACCTGGTCATAGTCCGCTGACAATCCTGCAATCTGCAGTTTCAGGTCGTACTGGTCAGACCAAAACCAGGGCACCTGCGAGTAATGTGCCTCCTGTCCGCAAATATTGCTGGCCGCCGTTTTCGCCTGTTCGAGGGCGTTATGCACGGATTCCAGGCGCAGACGCCGGCCGTAAATGCTGTTCGGATGCGACGTGCAGTCGCCAACCGCGTATACGTCCGGGTCCGCTGTCTGGCACTGATCGTCGACGATAATTCCGTCAGCGACATCCAGCCCGGCTGCTGCGGCAATTTCGATGTTAGGCACGATACCGACACCGACGACAACGAGATTGGCTGGAATAATCTGCTCATCGTCGGTCGCAACCGACTTGAGGCGATGCTTGCCATGAAAAGCGGCCAGGCCTGTGGACAGCAGAAGCTTTACCCCATGGTTTGCATGCTCCAGTTGATAAAAGTCCGATACATTCGGTGACACGACGCGGCTCATTACACGGTCCGCCACCTCGATAACGGTCACGTCGAGACCCAGTTCGCGACACACGGCTGCCACTTCGAGGCCTATATACCCGGCGCCGATGATCACGAGACGCTTGCCCTTCGACAGTTTTGCCCGAATTCGCTCGACGTCCGCGATGCCGCGTAGGTAATGCACGCCGGCAAGTTCGCTGCCGGGTACGCGTACTTTTCGTGCGCGCGCGCCGAGCGCAAGAATCAGCTTGTCATAGCCGATGTTCTCGCCTCCGGCCGTTGTCACCTGCTTTGCCTTACGGTCAATGCTGTCGACACGCGTGTCGAGGCGCACGTCGATTCGATCATCGTCGTAAAAAGAAGCGGGCTTGACGTACAGCCGCTCTGCCTCCAGCTGGCCGGCGAGGAACTTCTTCGATAATGGCGGGCGCTGATAGGGATAATAAGGTTCGTCGCCGATAAGGACGATCTGGCCCGCGAACTGAAATTGCTTGAGTGAAGCTACGGCCTGGCCGGCGGCATGGCCGGCGCCGACGATAACGACTTTTTCGGCCACAGTGCTACGTCTCTACTGTACGGCCTGCAGCGGCCATAGGATCGGCAGCAGCACCATAACGGTTATGAAAACGACGATCGTTAGCGGCACACCAACTTTGAGGTAGTCGATAAAACGATAACCGCCCGGGCCCATCACAAGGATGTTTGCAGGATGCGATATCGGACTCGTGAAGCTCGCCGAGGCGGCCATCGCGATTGCCATCATCGCTGTCTCTGGCTGCAGACCCATGTCGGACATTGCTGAAAGAACGATCGGCGACATAAGTACAACCAGCGCCGCCGTCGGAATGATCATTGTTGCCATCGCCGTAAGTACATACAGGCCCATGATGACGGGCCAGGGACCGGCATCACCGAGGAAGTTCATGACCTGCCCGGCGAGGTAGGTCGCGGCGCCGGTATCCTGCATTGCCGTGCCGAGCGGCAGCATGCCGGCGATCAGGAATATCGCGCGCCAATCGATCGCACGGTACGCCTGTTCCATATTCAGGCAGCCGGTCAGAACCATGATGCTTCCACCGACTACAGCAGCGACCGAAATCGGTGCTTTACCCATCATTACCGATACGACGACCGCCAGCATGATGAACGCAGCAAGCGGCGCACGCCGCGTGTCCGGCGGCTCCTGACCAAGCGGCGTGAGTATCAGAAAGTCAGAGTCCGATGCGAGAAGCTGCAGGCGATCGCGCGGGCCGAGTAACAGCAGCGCGTCCCCGACCTGCAAGCGCTCGTCCACCAGCTCGGTACCGACTGTCTCACCCTCACGCCAGATTCCGGCCAGTTCGATGCCGTAGCGCTCACGAAAGTTGAGCTCGCCGACCGTGCGGCCCGCAAGGCGGCTACGGGGATCGAGCGTTGCGTCCATCAGAGTGAGGCGCTCGGATTCGAAGGCGCCGAGATTGGCCGACACGGTGGTTTCGATCTCGAGCTCCTGCAGGCCACGAAGAACGTCGAGGTCGCTGGGCTGGCCCTCGATCAACAGCAAGTCGCCGCCCAGCAGATCCTCATCGCCCCCTGGCATGACCGTCAGCGAACCATCCCGGAATATCGCGACAACGCGAAAATCAAATACGTCGGCAAGGCGGCTCTTGCGCAATGTCGAGCCAGCGAGGTCGCTTGATTTGGGCAGCCGCACGACAAACATCCGTTCGTCGGCATGATACTGCTCCTCGAGTCGTTCACCTGCCAGTACCTCTACGTCGGTAAAGTCGGGAAATTTGTCGAGTTCGGTAATGGCGTCGACTTCGCCCTGTACCAGGATGCGTTCGCCTTTGCGCAACGGCACGTAAGCCAGATTGGTCAGGCGATACTGATTCTTGCGCCGCAGGCCGACGACGGCGACGTTGAACTGCGTTCGAAACGCCGCGTGGCGAACCAGTTCGGAGACGAGAGGTGATGTATCGGCAATCGTAACCTCGGCGTAGGCGATCTTCGCCGCGACCATGGACTTCAGAACGGGCGCCTCTCGTTCGATAACAAGATCTGACCAGCGGCGCAGTTCGCGAAACTGGTCGACACGGCCCTGCACGAGGATGCCATCACCGCCCCGCAGCACCGTTTGCCGGCCGGGCAGGGTTTCGCTGCGGCCCTGGCGAACGAGCGACAAAATGATCAGTCCGTTGGAACTGCCGATGCGGCTTTCGGCGAGTGTTTTGCCGACCAGGATTGAATCCCTCGGCACGCGCATCATAAATGTGCGCTCATGCAGCTTGTAGCGCGACCGCAAGCTGCGCTGACTTACGTGCTTGCCGTGCTCGGCGCGCTTTTTCGGCAACAGGAATCGGCCAAACAGTGCGACGAACATTACGCCAATGAACATGACCGCGCCGCCGAGCGGTGTGAAGTCGAACAGTTTGAACGGCGTGTAACCGAACCGCGCCAGCGACTCGCTGACTAGCAAGTTCGGCGGCGTACCGATCAGTGTCATCAGGCCACCAAGCAATGTCGAATAGGCCAGTGGCATCAGCAGGCGGGACGCCGGAATGCGAGTACGGCGCGCCACCTGCACGACTACCGGCAACATGAGTGCCGCAACGCCGATATTGTTCATGAAAGCGGACAACACGGCTCCAGTAATCATGATGACCAGGATCATCATGAATTCACGGCGGCCGCCGAGTTTCATGACCTGGCGGCCGATAATGTCGGCAATGCCGGTGCGGGTCAGGCCCTCGCTGAGAATGAACATAGCCCAAACCGTGATCACCGCGCCGTTTGAGAACCCGTCAAATGCCTGTTCGGCAGTGACGAGCCCGGCGATGGCGAGGAGGGTCCCGAGCACGAGCAGCGCGACGAGATCCATGCGTATGATTTCGCTGATGAACAGGATCAGCGAGACGGCAAGAATGCCGAGTACAAGTGCGATCTCGAACGTCATTCGGTCATTTCAACAGCTTGGAGAGCCCCGGAAGCATGCGTGATTCCTTTTATACAGACTACACGACGCGCGGAATAGGGCATCATTCAAACTCATGCAAAACGAACGCCTGTACGTAGCAAAGCAATCGCGGCGAGCCGTAAAGCTCGCTATTCGTGGAGTCGACTACGCGGTCAGCGAGTGGGGCAGCCAGGAGGATCCTCTGCTTGTCTATCTGCACGGTTGGGGCGATGCCGGGTCGACGTTTCAGTTTGTCGTGGACGAATTGCAGCGGAACTGGTTTGTGATTGCGCCGGACTGGCGGGGTTTCGGCAGATCATCCGGTGGCGCAGCCGCGTATTGGTTCCCGGACTATCTCGCCGATCTCGATCAACTGCTCAGTCACTACAGCCCCGACGAGCCGGTGCGTCTGGTCGGTCACAGCATGGGCGGGAACATTGCGGGCCTTTACGCGGGCGTGATGCCGGAGCGCGTCGCCGGCATCGTCGATCTGGAAGGTTTTGGCCTGCCGGACAGGAGCGCGGCCGAAGCGCCGGCACGGTATCGTTCCTGGATCGAACGCGGGCGCGAGCGACCGGAGTTCAGCGTGCGCGAGAGTTTCGGTGCTCTTGCCGAGAAGATTCGCCGCAACGCGCCGGACATGAGCGCGGCTCAAGCCGAATTCGTTGCCCGCGAGTGGGCCGAGGAGCAAGCGGACGGGCGCATTCGGCTGCGCGCGGACCCGGCGCACAAACTGCCGAATGCGGTTTTGTACCGGCGTGCCGAGGCCGAGGCCTGCTGGGCCGGCGTGACGGCGTCGGTGCTCCTGATCATCGGGCGCCGCAGCCGATTCGCTGCCGCCGCAAGAATGCCGTTCCCGCGGCAGACAACGGCGCATATCGACGAGGCGGGTCACATGCTGCACTTCGAGCAACCGGCCGAGGTGGCGAGGCTGATCGAAGAATTCTTCGCCAAACCAGACACCTGAACTTGTAAATACATCCAGTACTGTATAAAAATACAGACTTTTCTATCGGGGCGAAAGAGTGCAGGCGGCGGAACGCATCGATGATTACCTGACGCTGCTGAATCCGGCACAGCGCCAGGCAGCGGTCTTCGGAAAGAAGCCCGCCGGGGAGGCGTTTCAGGCAGGCCCGCTGCTGGTCATAGCGGGCGCGGGCACGGGCAAGACCATGACGCTTGCCCACCGCGTGGCACATCTGATCGTCGAGGGTGTCAGTCCCGAACGGATCTTGTTGCTGACCTTCACGCGGCGCGCAGCGCAGGAGATGACGCGACGCGTTGACGCGATCGTCAGGCGGTCTTTTGCGACCAGCAACGCGAGCCCGTTACCGGCGGGCATTCTGCCCTGGTCAGGCACGTTTCATTCGGTCGCGAATCGATTACTCAGACGCTTCGCCGCAAATCTTGGCCTTGATCCAGGGTTTTCGGTACTCGACAGGGGTGATTCCGGCGACGTTATCGACGTTGCGCGGCATGAACTGGCGCTGTCGCAAAAATCCCGGCGATTCCCGAAAAAAGATACCTGCCTGGCGATTTACTCGCGCTGTGTGAATGCGCAGAAACCACTGGTCGAAGTGCTCGACGACACGTACCCGTGGTGCGGCGACTGGGAGTCAGAACTGCGCGAGCTGTTCAGGAATTACGTCGCGCGCAAACAGCAATGTCAGGCACTAGACTACGATGACCTGCTGCTCTACTGGCATCACCTCGTTGCCGACGCGGAATTCGCCGCGGAAATCGGATCATGGTTCGATCATGTTCTCGTCGATGAATACCAGGATACGAATCTCGTGCAGGCAAAGATACTGCATGCGCTCAAACCGAACGGAGTTGGCGTCACGGTGGTTGGCGACGACGCGCAGTCGATTTATTCGTTTCGCGCAGCAGAGGTCGAGAATATTCTGAGTTTTCCCGATCAGTTCATGCCATCCGCCCAGGTCATATCGCTGGAAGAAAACTATCGCTCGACGCAGGAGATTCTCGATTCGGCAAACTGCCTGATCGCCGCAAGTGCGAGGCAGTACCGCAAGAATTTGTTTGCGGACAACAAGCATGGCGGCAAACCAAGTTATGTGACCGTCGAAGACGGTGATGCTGAGGCCGACTACGTAGTCAATGCGATTCTCGAAAACCGCGAGATGGGCATGCAGCTCATGGATCAGGCGGTGCTGTTTCGCGGTTCGCACCACAGCGACCGGCTCGAGCTGGAACTGGTGCGGCGCAATATCCCATACGTGAAGTACGGTGGCCTGAAGTTTCTTGAGGCTGCGCATGTCAAGGATCTGCTGTCGATCCTGAAGTGGGCCGAAAATCCGAAGAACGAGGTCGCTGCTTTTCGCGTGTTGAAGTTGCTGCCCGGCATGGGGCCGGCCTACGCTTCGCGTTGCTTCGAACAACTCACGCGCGACGACTTTGTGTTTTCGGCGCTGCGGGGGTTCCGGCCGCCGTCGGCGGCGCTCAGCGAATGGCCGGCGTTTTGCCAGTTGATGGAGTCTCTGGCGGCCGCCGAGGTGGACGATGCCGGCTGGCAGGCACAACTGACGCAGGTACGCTGCTGGTATCAACCACAGCTCGAGCGCATATACGACGGCCTGGAAACCCGCGAGGCTGATCTGGAGCAGCTCGAACAGATTTCCGGGCGATATCCTACACGCGAGCGATTTCTAACTGAATTGACTCTCGATCCACCCGATGCGGCGGGCGACCTTGCGGGAGATCCGCTGCTCGATGAGGACTATCTGGTCTTGTCGACCGTGCATTCAGCGAAAGGTCAGGAGTGGGAGGCCGTTTTCGTACTCAACGTATCAGATGGTAATTTCCCGTCGGAGTTCGCAACCGGCAAGCCCGACATGATCGAAGAAGAGCGCCGGCTGCTGTACGTCGCGATGACCCGCGCGAAGCAATGGCGACAAACACGTGTACGGTGCGCGCAGCCGTTTTCTGACTGGTCCGCTGCTTGAAACGATGCAAGGTCGATTCCACGGCCTTGCCGCGGCGAGCACAAAACGGCAACAAGTGAAGTCGCACAAGCGTCTGGATGTCTCGGCGCGGTTGCGTGATATGTGGTAGAAAAAAGGCGGTGACAAAAAGCCACCGCCAAATCCAACGAAACAAACAGCATAAGGGGTTCCTAGTTTGTCACGTCAGCCTCTTCTTTGATCACAACAACTTTGTGCACTTGTCCAGAGTGCAGGACCTCGCCGTCAAAAGAGGAATCTGCGTCGACGATAATTACGTCGTCATCACTTTCTTCGCGTTCGATCTTTTTCACCTTTCGAATAACGCGTACACCACCTTCAGTGTTTTGATGCTCCTCGACCACGTCAACATCTTGTGCGGCCGAGATATCCGCCACATCGATTTTTTCGCCGTCGATATCGAACTCAAAACCGTCTTCGGTGCGCGTCAGCAGAGCGGGTTTGCCAGAACTGTCGGTTATGGTTTGTGATTCACCTACCTGCATCTTCTGCAGATCGAAACCAGCCGTTTCACTGTCAAAGTCAAAACTCGTGTTGCTCTCGTCACTCTTGTTGACAGCGATCTTGAGCCGCATTTGTTTCTGTTCTTCGGCCTGAGCTGTCCAGCTCACGAGCAAAGTGATCAAAAATAGAATAAATCCTTGATGTTTCATTATTTCCCCCGTACGAATAGTTGCCACACACATAAGATGCCCCAGTTGGAAAAAGGGTTGCACGCAAAAGCGAAAAAATGAATTCGCCTATGCCAAAAACTGAGCTGCAAGTAAAGATATACATCCATGACGGGAGGAGGCAGGGATATGAGCCGGCATAAATCGGTCCGCGATCAGGTTTCGGAGGAGGAGTGGCAGCTGCGCGTCGACCTGGCGGCGTGCTACAGGCTCATTGCGATGTACGGCTGGGATGATCTGGTATTCACACATGTATCGGCTCGGGTACCCGGCCCGGAGGAACACTTCCTGATCAATGCTTACGGCCTGCTGTTCGAAGAGATGTCGGCGAGCAGCCTCGTCAAGGTCGACCTCGCCGGAGAGAAAGTGCTCGACTCGCCGTACCCGGTCAATCCGGCTGGGTTCGTAATTCATAGCGCTGTTCACGCGGCGAGACATGACGTCGGCTGCGTTTTGCACACGCACTCGAAGGCGGGCGTCGCGGTTTCCACGCAGGCAGACGGCCTGCTGCCCATTTCGCAGACTTCACTGTTTCCCTGCGCAACTCTCGCCTATCACGATTATGAGGGAGTGGCGCTCAATGATGACGAGAAGCCG
>CAMYMP010000262.1 GCA_947259435.1 uncultured Woeseiaceae bacterium | reverse complement strand
ACCCCGCCTCGGCGGGGTTTTCGAGAAAATGAGCGGATATCAATCGAAGCATACCGCCCTTCTGGCCACGCCCTAGTCTTTATCTTTTGTCTTGAAATTCGGCAGGTAGAACGACTGAGTCGAATGGCCGACACGAATACACTCGGCGCCGCCGAAACCATCGTCACGCCAGTTAAACGTAATGAACGCGAAATCGCTCGTGGATCTCATTGCCTCAATAAGGACGGGGTTTTGTGTAAAGCAGGTGACGTTGTCGCCATCAGCATCCTCGGCTTGGCAAAAGCCGAATACGAACGAGTTTCCCATGCCGTCGTCAAACGTGCGGGATCCACAACCGATGAACTGGGTGTCGTCCTTGGTTATCCTGGCAGTATACTGATCCCCTATCGCAATCATATTGTCGAGATCTACATCGACAGGTGCAGGCTGCGTTAGCCCTGCAACGGCGACCCCCGTAATCATTGTCAGGACTACTGTTGCTAACAAAAATCTTGCTTTCATGTTTTTCCCCTTTTGTGGTTCGACCAAAAAATCAAAGCTGTCCTTCGAGCCTTCCTGAGTTGAGAGCCCGGTTAAGCTCCATCAGCATCTCTTTTCGGCTCGCAGGGTCGAGTCGCGCGATATCTGTCTGGAGCTTTTGCATTTCTGCGTTGGAGATGTTGCCGACACTCGTGTAGTAGCTCAGTTGCTCGGCAACCTGTTCGCGTCGACGTTTGTATTCATCCTTGTCAACCAAAGCGGATGCGGGGACCGGGCCCGCCCGCGTCCCCGGACCGGATCGGCTGTCGAGTTGCGCGCTCAGCTCGTCCCGGATTATCTGTCGCAACAGATCTTCGTCCGCGTAAACGCTTGTATCGTTCGATGAGCTCAGTGTTCGCGATTCCGTAGAATCATCGCTGACCGATGCACGCTGCCCGGCGGCCATCGACTGATCCAGTCGGTGGTCGATATCGGCAAGCTTGGTATAGAGAAACAGAATTGCGGCGATCTGGACCAGGCCCAGTACAGTCAGGATCTTCATCGGATGTTCTTACATCGCTCCGGATGAAAGTTGCGGACCGCGGTACGACATCGAGATTTGTCGCAGCCATTTGCTTCTTGTTGTTCGCTCGCAAGAGTGGTCGCGACTATAGCACCCGGTTGTAAGATCACATAACGTGCAAACGGAGAAGCCGCTGCGGCTAATGGATTATGTCAACTGGCCACTACTTCAGTTCGATCTCAATCACCGAGCATTGTTGGATTACAGACGCGGTTTCTCCGCCGTGCGTCTCGGCGGGCGCCCAGACCGGGGTGCCGAACTTGAACGACTCCATTTGTTCTGTGCCGTCGTCGTTATCGACGAACCATGCGCACGGATTCAGGTAGACGATTACGCGATCGGAATGCGAGTGGATCGGAGGTGTTTCACCATTGCGGATCGTTTTCCGCAGCACGCGCACTTTTTCGTTCTCAAATGCCAGCTCGTAGATGTGCGGCGCAACGCTTACCGGATCCAGTGGCGAAGGTGCGGCCATGCCGGCAGCAAAACCAAATAGAACCAAAAAAGCCGGTAACAGTTTGCGCCAGTGGCCGATCATTTCGCTTACCCCTGCAATCAATCACGCAAATCGCGACAAATTTACTCGTCGCGAAGGGCGCGACGCAGAATCTTGCCGACGTTGGTCTTCGGCAACTCGTCGCGGAATTCCACGAGCCTCGGCCGCTTGTAATTCGTCAGATTCTCGCGGCAATGGTCGAGTACGTCTTGCTCCGTAATGTTCGGATCTGTCCGTACTGCGAACAACTTGACGATCTCGCCCGAGCGCGCATCTTCGACGCCGATCGCGGCCGCCTCGAGAATGCCGTCCATCTCGACGACGACGTTCTCGATTTCGTTGGGGTACACGTTGAACCCGGATACCAGAATCATGTCTTTTTTGCGATCCTCGATGAAGATGTAGCCATCCTCGTCCATGCGGCCGATGTCGCCGGTCTTGAGCCAGCCGCCCGGTAACATGACGTCGGCAGTGTCCTGCGGCCGCTGCCAGTAGCCCTCCATGACCTGTGGCCCCTTGATGCAGATTTCGCCGATCTCACCTATGCCCAGCGGATTGCCATCGTCGTCGCAGATCATGACCTCAGTCGAGGATATTGGCAGACCGATCGAGCCTGTAAATTTGCCTCCGAGCGGGTTAACCACGGCGGCCGGGGAGGTCTCGGTCAGGCCGTAGCCCTGCAAAATCGTACTGCCCGTAACTTCCTCCCAGTCCCGGGCAACCGCGGGCTGCACGGCCATGCCGCCGCCAATGCAGACGCGCAATGAACTGAAGTCGACCTTGTCGAAGCCGGGCGTATTCATAAGCGTGGCAAACATCGTATTGACGCCCGTGAACAGGTTGAACGGGTACGCGGCGATTGTCTTGACGAAGCCATCAAAGTCACGGGGGTTTGTAATCAGAACGTTGAGTCCGCCCTGGGCCATTACTGTCAGGCAGTTACCTTGCAGCGAGAAGATGTGATAAAGCGGCAGCGCCGTTATAGCGATGATGTAGTCGAATTCGTCATATGCCGGGCCCTGCCACGCTGCCGATTGCTGCACGTTGCGCACCATGTTGCGGTGACTGAGCATCGCGCCTTTCGAGACGCCCGTCGTGCCGCCCGTGTACTGCAGGAAAGCGATATCGGCGAAACCCAGTTCGACGTGCAAGAGAGTGTGTCCTTGACCGGCCTTCAATGCCGCCTTGAACGGCACGCTGCCCGGAAGCGAGTACGCCGGCACGGCTTTCTTGACATGACGCAGGACAAAATTCGTCACCATCCCTTTCGGAAAGCCGAGCAGGTCACCAATGCCGGTCGTGACAACCTGTTCGATATCGGTATTGCCGATAACCTCCTCGAGCGTGTGGGCGAAGTTCTCGAGGATGACGATGCACTTGCTGCCCGAATCCTTGAGCTGATGTTCGAGTTCGCGCGCCGTATACATCGGATTGACATTGACGGCAACGAGGCCGGCACGAAAAATGCCGCACATCGCGACCGGGTATTGAAGGATATTCGGTAACATGATTGCGACGCGCTCACCGCGTGTCAGCCCGAGGACCTGCTGCAGGTAACAGGCGAATTTCATCGACAGCTCGTCCAGCTGCCGATAGCTCAGCGTCGTGCCCATATTGCTGTACGCCGGCCGCTCGGGGTAGGTGTCGAAAGCATGCTCGAACAGTTCCCGGACCGAGCGGAAAGGGGCCGGCGGTAGTTCCGCAGGAACGTACTCCGGGTAAGACTTGAGCCAGATTTTATCTACTTGGGTGCCCATCAGTTTTGCAGCGCTTTATTGATTATCGGCCACGCATTATCCAGCAGAATCGGCTGCGCTGCAGCATTTGGATGAATGCCGTCCGGCTGCATCAGATCTCCGTCAAGCGCCACGCCGTCCATAAAGAACTCGATCCACGGCACATCGAGTTCGGCTGGTCTTTGCTGGTGCGAATAATCTTGTCGAGATTGCCCTTCATCCTGCTTGGGGGAAAACCCCTGAGACCATCATTGCCGCCAAGCTCGAGAATGACCAGCGCCGGGTCAAAGTTCTCGAGCGCCCGTTGAATCCTCGCTGCGCCACCTTCGGTGGTTTCGCCGCTGATGCTGGCGTTGACCACCCGATATTCGTACCCTTGCGTCTCCAGACGGTGTTGCAACAAAGTGGTCCAGGATTGGTCAACGTCTATACCGAATCCTGCACTGAGGCTGTCACCGAATACGAGTACGGTCGGAGTTTCCGTGCCGTTAGCATTGACGGCCAGCAGCAAAACAAAAAAGGCAACAAATCTTCGCATGGTAAATCAGTCAACCGACAACGCCGCGGTTCTTGCGGCACATGACATCAGTAAAGAGGTTAGCAGTCCAGAGGGTACTCTGACCATCCTGGCAGACGTGAGTTTCAACATTAGGGCGGGCGAGTCCGTCGCCGTGGTTGGGCCGTCAGGAGCGGGGAAGTCGACGCTGCTTGCATTGCTCGCCGGACTTGATCTGCCCACGCGTGGCTATGTCGAGCTGAACGGTGCCAATTTGAGCGAACTCGACGAAGATGGCCGGGCGCGCGTTCGCGCTGAGAGCGTCGGTTTCGTTTTCCAGTCATTCCATCTCGTACCGTCGCTGAATGCCCTGGAAAACATCATGCTGCCCCTCGAGCTGGCCGGCGGTGAGGGCGTGCGCAGTGCCTCGCTCGACCAGTGATCGCTGGCGACATTATCCGGCGCAGCTGTCGGGTGGCGAAAAGCAGCGCGTGGCAATTGCGCGCGCATTCGCGACCGAGCCGGCGGTGTTATTTGCGGATGAACCGACGGGCAATCTGGACAGCCGCACTGGCAGCAAAATCATGGAGCTGATGTTCGAGTTGAACCGCAGCTCATCGACGACTCTGGTTCTTGTTACGCACGACGTTTCTCTCGCCGATCGATGCGATCGCATTCTGAGTCTCGAAATGGGAAGGCTTATCAGCGATAGCAAGGGATCCTCGTGAAAGCGATACGCTTTGCGCTGCGCAGTTTTGGCCGGGAACTCAGATCGGGAGAAGTCCTGGTCTTGCTGGCCGCAGTAGCGCTTGCGGTTGCCGCGCTGACCGCCGTCGGATTCCTGACCGACCGGATCGGCAAAGCGGTCGCCCGCCAGGCTAACGAAGTGCTGGCTGCACGAACGGCGGAGACGATCATATTCCCGAGCGTCGTTTTTTCGGGAGACCTGAGCGCACTGGCGGCAATCAAGGCGGTCAGCGAGCCCTACCCGCTGCGCGGCAACGTGCGCGTTTCGGACACACTGTTCGGCGAACAGCGTGTCGTGTCCGGCATTCCGCCGCGCGGCGAAATATGGGCCGATGGTGCGTTGCTTGCCAGGGTGGATGCCGATGTTGGCGACAGGCTGAGCGTTGGCGAATTGGATCTTCTCGTTACCGCGGTTCTGCGGTACCGGCCCGACCAGTCGATCGGGTTCGCGTCGCTGGCGCCCTCGCTATTGATCAACATCAAAGATATCCCGGATACCGGCCTGATCAATGTCGGCAGTCGGGTAGGTTACGCCCTGTTGGTTGCAGGAGACGACAAGGATGTCGATGCGTTCAACGATGCCATTCAGGAGGATTTGCCGGAATCGCTGCGCGCGACGAATCGTGAGGAAAGCAGCGACCGGGCGAACAATGCCGCCGACAGGGCGCAGCGATTCCTGTCACTGACCGCGGTGATCAGCTTGCTGCTGAGTGCAGTGGCAATCGCCATGTCGGCAAGGCGCTTTGCGCACCGGCGCATGGATACGGTCGCGCTGATGAAGAGCCTCGGAGCAACACAGAGATTCGTGATCTCCGTCGCCGTGGTGCAGCTCTTGCTGCTCGGACTGGCCGGAGTTGTTATTGGCAGCGTCATTGGCTACGCGGCTGAGGAAATCCTGTCATGGATCCTGTCGGACCTGATTGCGAGCGACCTGCCAGGTGTCGGGCCGATGCCAGTTGTGCTGGCGAGCGGCAGCGCGCTCGTACTGCTTGTTGGTTTCGCGCTGCCGTCGCTGATTCAACTGCGCAATACGCCGCCGCTTCGCGTGCTGCGGCACGATGCAATGCCGCCAGCGCCCTCGCGTGTGCTCGTTGCCGGGCTGTCCCTGGCAGCGGTTGCCGCGCTGCTGTACCGGGCAGTCGGCGACGCGAGGATGCTCGTTATTCTGCTCGGCGGCATCGTCATCATCGCGGCAGCGCTGTATCTCGTCGGCCGCGGCCTCGTCGCGACAATGGGGCGCTTTCGCTCCGGGGTCGGCGTCGCCTGGCGTTACGGGCTGGCGAACGTCGCGCGACGTGGCCGCGACAGCGCGGTGCAGGTCGTGGCATTCGGACTCGGTTTGACGGTCCTGCTGCTCCTGACCATCGTGCGCACGGACCTGCTGGAAGGTTGGCGGCAGACGCTCGATGAAAACGCGCCAAATCATTTCATGATCAACATCCAGCCGCACGAAATCGAGTCTGTCGCAGAGATCTATGGCGCGGCCGGCATCGACGTGCCGGATTTTGTGCCGCTCGTGCGCGCAAGGATGTCGACGATCAACGGCGAGTCCGTCAAAGAGCGTGAGTACCCCACACCCGACGGGCAATGGATGGCCAATCGTGAGGCAAACCTGTCGTTCACCCCGGCACTGTCGTCCAGTAATGAAATCGTCGCGGGAGAGTGGTGGCCCGAGGACTACGCAGGGCCGCCTCTTGTATCCGTCGAGGAGGAGGCTGCCACAGATACCGGGTTGCTTATCGGCGACCGGATGACGTTCGTGATCGCAGGACAGGAACTCGAGGTTACAGTT
>CAMYMP010000261.1 GCA_947259435.1 uncultured Woeseiaceae bacterium | reverse complement strand
CACTGTCATGTTCAGCATCGAGGCCATCATGAGTACCGACCTGATCACGTTGCCGCCGACCGCCAATCTCGCCGAGGCACGCAAACTCATGCAGTCGAACCGCGTCCATCATCTGCCCATTGTCCAGGGAGATCAGGAAATCGTCGGGCTGATCACGCTCACGAACGTGCTGGCGGCGACAGATTCGATTCTTCGTGATGACGAAAATCGTCTGCATGCGAAAGAGATTCTGGTCAGGGACGTTATGGTCACCGACCTTGCGACAGTCGATGAGCATGCGAGCCTCAGGCAGGCGGCGCTATTCCTCGAGAAGCACAAAATAGGCTGCCTCCCCGTCGTTACCGACAACAAACTGCGCGGCATTATCACCGACACCGACTTCGTTGGTGTGGCGATCAATCTGCTCGAGCAAATAGAAGATACCGAACCCGTCGATCGGGAATACGCTTAGAGTCTTTCTACGAGATAGCCTGCGATCGATTGCTCTCAAGCGCATCCTGCTTGGGCGAGCGAATATCTATTCTTGTCCTTTCATTAGCGCGTACTGGGCATCGCGCTCCGATCCGATAAAAATCGCTATCCAGCGGGTCCGCACGTCGCTTTCGAGCGCAAGCTTGAGCGCCATTGTCAGTGGCACCGACAGCAGCATTCCTACGGGACCGAATACCCAGCCCCAGAATACGAGGCCGATGAAAACGATTAGCGGAGAAACGCCGACGCCGTAACCCATCAGGCGCGGTTCAATCATGTTGCCGAAAACCATATTGATTCCGACAAAGCCGATTGCGGTCGCGGTCGCCCCGCCCGGACCGAGCTGCACGAGCGCCATCAGCACCGCCGGGACCGCAGCGATAATCGAACCGATAGTCGGCACGTAGTTCAGCAGGAATGCCAGCATCGCCCAAAGCAACGGAAAGTCGACACCGATCACCCATGTCAGCAGTCCGGCGGTTACTCCGGTCACGAGGCTGACAATCGTTTTGATGCCGAGATAGCGACCGAGATTCGCCAGGAAAACACGGGGGCGCTTCAGCGACTGCGTGCTGCGGCCGAAAGCCGCGGCGAACTTGGTCTCGACGGTCGACGCTTCGAGCAAAATAAATATCATCGTGAACACAATCAGGAACACGTTGGTCAAGACGTCTTTGAGGCTGTTCAATAGTGTGGCAGCGAGGCCCATCGCCCAGCCCGGATCGATCATGTCTCCCAGATTCTCGAACGCTTCTTCGCCATTAAACGTCTTGCCGATGAACCCAACGACTCTCTGCACGATTGCGTCAAGGCGTTCCTGATAGCCGGGCAACGCCGCGGTAAATTCGGCGATCGAGGCACCGACGATCGTGCCGACTACGGCGAGAATCAACATAAGCAGCGACACGATGATGAGCGCAGCGAGAATCGCCGGAACGCGCTTCTGCTGCATCCACAACATGGGCCTTGCCGTGATCAGCGCAAGGAAAGTCGCAAAAAGGAACGGGACCAGCAGGTCTTTGGCCATTTGCAGGCCAAATACGATAACGATAACAGCAGCGAAGCTGATAACGGCGCTGCCCTTGGTTTGTGTCGTGTCGATCAAACTGCCATTTGTCGATTGTCTCGTGGCTGCATGATCGCATAAGATGAAACTCCCTGTCGAAGAGGCGCATCGATGCCCGCAGTCGAATCACAAATGCTTGCTATCGGGACAAGAGCACCGGAGTTCTCGTTGCCCGACCCTGACCAGAAACTCCATTCCCTGGAAGGCGGTGCCGACGCCTACGTTGTCATGTTCATCTGCAATCATTGCCCGTTCGTACAGCACGTTCGCGAGGAACTCTCGCGTCTGGGACGCGACTACGGCAAACGTAATGTTTCAATCTACGCAATTAACAGCAACGACGTAGACAGGTATCCGGCCGACAGCCCGTCGAAAATGAAGCAGGAAGCCGAAGACTGGGGCTATACCTTCCCGTACCTGTTCGACGCGGACCAGTCAGTTGCGAAATTATACAAGGCCGCATGCACGCCCGACTTTTTCGTTTTTGATTCGGAGCAGTCCCTCGTTTACCGCGGACAACTCGACGACAGCCGTCCGTCGAACACTGCACCCGTCGACGGCCACGACTTGCGTGCCGCGCTCGAGGCGATCCTGTCCGGACGCGGTGTCAGTGAAAAACAGAGACCCAGCATCGGCTGCAGCATCAAATGGAAACCGGGCAACGAGCCCGACTACGTCTAGTTCCTGCGCCGCGGCGTGTAAAGTTTGGCTTCTTCGTCGGTGATCTGCTGAATCTTGAGTCGCCAACGTGCAAACGTCGAGCTGATTCGCAGCTGATAGCTACCGCCTTCTTTGAACAGCTTCACGCCGTTGCCCTTGTATTTGGTGTGTAACACCCGGCCAACGTGCCGTCCGGTTCTTGCCTCTACAAGCGTAACGTCGAGAGCGACGAGCGTGTCGTAATCGCCGTCGAGTCGCCAGTCCAGCAGCCAGGGAGACTGCACGGTGAAAATTGGTGTCAGCTTGTTGCCTTCACCGGAAAACTCCCTGACAGTTTCAGCCCCGCTTGCAGCTGACGTCATGAGCGTCAGTAAAATCACTAATGTCGTGCGCATCGTTCGCCGTGTCCCAATCTATTACTGCAAAGTAGACAATTCTCAGCAGTCACCGTTCAAACTGGCGATCCAGCCGCTGACGAGCTGTACGCCTTCGGTGTGCACCGCACCCCTGCCGAGCTCCGGCATCGCGATGGCCGGGTCTGTGTGTTGCATACGATACAGCAGTATCGACTGGTCGGGTCGACCCGGATAGATGTCGTACGGCCGACCACCACTGCCGCGCCCGACGGCGACAGGTGTTTTACAGACACCATATAGTCGATCCACAGGCGCGTCGATGTTCAGGTGTAGCGCCGAGGTGTCGGCTGCGCCGGCGGCATTGTGACAATGCGCGCAGTTCGCGTCGAGATACGCTTTGACACGTTGCTCGGTCGTCGCGCCGGCCGGGTCTGACCAGCTGGCCCCTTGCGGGGGGGTGCCGCTGACACCGCTAAGCAATCCCATCGTCGTCCAGCGATCGAGTTGATTTGCTGTTGCTTCCTTGTACTCATAGTCGCGGTTCAGCTGCCAGGCACGCGGACCCAGCGGCCGCAGTTCTCTGGCGCTGTGATCCGGAGTGTGACAACCACCGCACTGATTTGCGTCAGGCACGATATAGACAATGTCATCGAGACCCTGCGTGTCGGCCAGCACGATGTTGCGGGCATCACCGGCAAGTTCGAGGAACGCCTCATCCTGCGCTTCGTTCCAGACGTAGGGCAACGCCGTCCAGCCGTCGTCGTACCGGACCAGGAGACGGGTCTCGATCAGCACGTAGTCGTCGAGATCGAGCTGGCCTTCTGCATCGAGAGCCGCTTCACGATCGGCCTTGATCACCGTTGGCGAATCGTCGCCCCAGGCGGCAGCCTTCTCATAATGAAAGGTCTTGCTGATAATCGTTCCAACCGGAAAGTCGAACTCACGTTCGCTTGTATACCGTGCGCTCGAGCCATCCGGCATCCAGACAGTTCGCAGCTTCAGCGCGTAGTCGCTGAACAGCGGCGTGTTGAGATCGTATGGCACGACGCTATCGTTGAGTTCGAATTCCTTGCCGTCAGCCGACACGATGCCCCA
>CAMYMP010000260.1 GCA_947259435.1 uncultured Woeseiaceae bacterium | reverse complement strand
GTCCTGACGGCTGCGCCCCGTGTGCACGCGCGACGCGGCCGGGCCCGCAACGTCGAGCAGTCTTGCTTCGAAGTCCAGGTAGTTGCTCGACCGAACGCTGCCTTCCTTACCTTGCTCATCGATCACGACAGCAATGCCTCTTGCAATCGACGCTGCAAGCTCAGCCGGCACGAGATCTTCTTCGACAAGCATCACGATGGAGGCTTTGTTGATCTGACCGAGGTGATAGAAGTCGTCGTGCGTGTCGGCGCGCAATGCTTGCGCCAGAGGCAGAAACAGCAGGCACGACAACAGAGTAATGCAACGCAATGCCAGATCCTTGGTCATCGTCAGGGTCCGTTTACGCCGCCGTAGGCAACGCCGGTCAGCTGCGCCATGTCGGATTTGAACGTCGTCAGATCGTCTTGCTTGAAATGCCCTAAGTGACTGTGCCCGGCCGCTCTGGCCAGCACCGTCATGAGTTCCACCGATGCGCTGAAAAACCGGGCCAGCCTTTCGGCCGCGAGGTCCACGGGCAGGCGGTCCCTGAGGTGCTGTTTCTGCGTCGCGATACCAACCGGGCAGTTGTTGGTGTGGCAGGCACGCATGCCGACGCAGCCGATCGCCTGGATCGCGGCGTTCGATACGGCGATAGCGTCCGCGCCGAGCGCCATCGCTTTGGCAAAGTCCGCGGGGTGACGCAGCCCTCCCGTGATGACCAGCGTGACCCCTTTGGCATCGCAGGAATCGAGGTGGCGCCGCGCGCGCGCGAGTGCCGGAATCGTCGGCACGGAAATGTTGTCGCGGAAGATCAGCGGCGCGGCGCCCGTGCCACCGCCGCGACCATCGAGAATGATGTAATCCACACCGATATCGAGCGCGGCATCGATATCTTTTTCGATGTGTTGTGCCGATAGCTTGAAACCGACAGGAATCCCGTTCGTTTTCTCCCTGACCTCGGCAGCAAAATCCCTGTACTGGCTTAGCTCGGTCCAGTCCGGGAAGCGCGCCGGGGAGATCGCCGGGGATCCTTCCTCCAGGTTGCGAACCTCCGCGATCTTGCCCTTAACCTTCTCGCCCGGCAGGTGGCCGCCGGTACCGGTTTTGGCACCCTGGCCACCTTTGAAATGAAACGCCTGCGTCTTCTCGACCTTGTCCCACGCGAAACCGAAGCGTGCTGACGCGAGTTCATAGAAATAACGGCTGTTGGACGCCTGCTCTTCGGGCAGCATGCCTCCCTCGCCCGAACAGATACCGGTGCCCGCCAGCTCGGCACCCTTCGATAACGCAACCTTGGCCTCCTCCGAGAGTGCGCCGAAACTCATGTCGGATACGAACAGCGGGATATCGAGAGTCAGCGGTTTCGCCGCGTTGGCTCCGATCACGACATCGGTGCCAACCGCTTCGTCGTCGAGCAACGGCAGTTTGTGCAGCTGACCGACAACGAACTGCAGGTCGTCCCATTTCGGCAGCTGATTGCGCGACACGCCCATAGCGGACGCAGGACCGTGGTGGCCGACTTTGCTCAAGCCCTCGTTCGCTAGCTTGCGAATGAACTTCACATGCGGCTCGTCTGAGCTGCCCGTGTGGTCCTGATAGACGCCCTGATACGCGTCGCGCTGGTAAGGCTGCGGATGGGTCCGCGACCAGGCCTCGATCTCATCCTGGTCGACTAGTACTTTGCCGTCTTCGATCCACGAGTTGAATTTCGGCAGCGTCTCGCTGTGGTTGTATTCGCTAATGCCCGTGTCGAGCCGGTAGTCCCAGCCGTGCAATCCGCAAATCAGGTTATGGCCGTCAACATGGCCGTCCGACATCAGTGCGCCCCGGTGTGCGCAGCGCCCGTACATAACCGACACGTTGTCGTCGAAGCGCACGATAACCAGATCGACGTCACCGACCAGGGCATGTATCGGTGCACGGTCTTCGACGTCGTCCCACAGAGCGATTTCTATTTTCTTCATTCGTATTTGAACCTCCTTACAGCCAGTGCCGCGACGATCAGTGTTCCGATAAGTAATGCGGCAACGTTCGGTATAGCCGAAACGGCGCCGGCCTGAAAACTGATGAGTTTGTGCAGCGCATCCATCGTCCAGCCGGTCGGAATCAGCTTCTGCAGCCCCTGCACCCAGTCCGGCGTGATTTCGATCGGCCACCAGCATCCGCCCAATGCTGCAAGCAGGTTGGCAACCAGCACGCCGAGTCCTGCGGCTTGCCCCTCCGTTCTCGCGATGCTGCCGAGCAAGAGCCCTGCCGAAGCGCAAAATGCCGCCCAGGACGCCAGCACGAGAATAATCATCCCGACGTCGGGGCCCCAGTCCATTTTGAACAGGAAAGTGCCGATGATTAATGCAATGCCGACCTGCAGCACGGCGAGCAGCATGCGCCCGCCCCATTTGCCGGCAACGACCTCGGTGCGCGTCATCGGCGCAGACGCGAGGCGCCGCAACAGTCCGCGCAGTCGTTCCAAGACGAGCATCGTTGCACCGCTGGTCAGCAGCAACAACAGGGTAAACATCACGAGAATGCCCGGAACCGCCTGTTCGAAACCGCTGGGTATCACCTGACGCTGCCCGGCCGGCGCCACGTCGAGCTGCCACACTCGCGTTTCGCCATTCAGTGCGACGAGTGCAGCCGCGTTCAGTGGCTCGTCCGAGCGTGCCTCGGCCGTCACGATATCGGCAAGCGCCGTAAACAGGCTGCGTTGAATACGGATTATTTCAAAGTTGCGCAACAACGCTGATGCTTTGGTGTCGTAGCTCGCATCGACCTGCTCGCCGGCGGCAATCTGCTCGCTGAAGTTGCCCGTCAGAGTCAATACGCGTTGCGGCAGATTGCCCTCTGCATCGGCAACAACTTCAGCGCGCCACTCTGGATCGAATTCGTTCTCACGGAGCCGCAAATCGATTTGATCCCTGAGAAAGCCCGGCGATTCGGCCGCTACGACAATCGGCGTCGAACTGCCTCCCGACATTCCGCCCGAGAAGCCCGACATCACCGTGCCGATGAAGTAAAAGAAGACCGGCGGCATGAAAAACAGCCAGACCAGAGTGCCGCCCTGGCGCAGTTGGTGGCGAACGTCATGCCATGCAATGAAAACGACGTTTTTCATGCGCGGGCGAATCCGGCGCGCAGTCGCCAGGCGCAGATCGCAAGCCCACTGCCAGCGGCCGCGGCAACGATCAGCCAGCTGTTGACGCCAATGATCCACGCGCCGGCCTCGGTGATCTCCGCGGTCAACCTGTCCGCGACAAAACCGTTCGGTGACAGGCGCCCGATGGCGGCGATCCAGCCCGGCAACACGGCCAGCGGAAAAAAACTCCCGCCGGCCATCAATAACGGAAACAGCAGTATCGATGAGACGACGCTGGCTGTGTTCTGATTGCTGAACAGCATTTGCAGCGCCGCGAACCAGGCGAACAAAGCAACGCCCGATAAAGCGATCCATGCCAGTGATGACGGAAACTTTATCCACGACACGCCGTGATAAAGAAACCCCAGGATGAGTGTCAGCCCGCCAATGATGGCGATCATGACGGCAGCCGCCAGCGCTTTGCCGATGACGAAGCTACTCAGCTGTCCGGGCGAAAAAACCAGACGTCGCAGCGTGCCGTGATCACGCTCGGCCCAGAAGTCACTCGCGAGCCCGTTGGACGAAAACATGACCGCCAT
>CAMYMP010000259.1 GCA_947259435.1 uncultured Woeseiaceae bacterium | reverse complement strand
GTGTTCGGCGCCATCGCCGGCTGGCACACGCACCTCGATATCCTGACGGATGTGCTCGAAGGCAGAGAGCCGCGCCCGTTCTGGAAAACGCACACGGCTTTAGAGGCACAATACGAGCAGCGACTTGAACTCTGATTGAGCGCAGGCTGTCACAGATAATAGGAGCATGCCTGTGAAGCTCATCCTCAATACCTTCGGCCTGGCGGCAACCGCTTTCATGTTGTTGGCCTGTGCCACGGTGCTCGACGAGGATGGCGCGCTCGCGCTGGCACCGTACAGCGTTCAGGACAACGGGCGGATCGTCGTCGACGTCAGCGTCAATGGTGATGGCCCATTCGAGTTCGCGCTGGACACCGGCGCCAGCATCTCTGTCATACATGATGGCCTTCGCGAGCGACTTGCGCTTCAACCAGCCCCGGGTAAAACGGTGATCATCCATGGGGCAGTAACCTCGGGCCTGTTTCCAATATTGAGTGTCGATCGCATAGCAGTTGGACACGAGGTGTGGGCCGATCCCCGGATTGCGTCGATGCCAGGCAAGACGCCCGCAAGCAGGGGCATCGACGGCATCCTTGGCGTAGATTTCCTGCAACGATACGCCGTCGGTTTTTCCACGCGAGACGGCATCATACGCTTGTACCCACCCGAGCTGGTTGGCAGCAGAACCTATAAGGGTTGGACGTCCGTATCACTCAAGCCTGAATACATCGGGGCGAGCGGCGCAGCGCTGTATCTGTTCGACATCGACATCGGCGAGCAGAAGATACCTGCCCTGTTCGACCTGGGCGCCGGTCTGAACGTGATGAACTGGGCCGCCGCGCGAAGCCTGGGCCTCAGACCGGCCGACCTCATACGGGACGAGTCGTTCTCCGGCGCCATTGACACGACAGAGCTTGTCGGGCGTTTCAGGGCGGACAAAGTGAAGACAGGGCGAGTACGTTGGCGAAATGAAGAGTTCTCGGTTGCCGAGCTCGAGGTCTTCGAGACCTTGATCGACGGCGATGGCCCTTACGCGATATTGGGTGCCGGACTGTTCAAGCAGCACGACTTCATTATCGACTTCGCCCGCGAGCGATTACTCGTCAAAATCGCAATGCACGAGTTGGGCGCACCCGGCGAGGACGCAGATTACTAGTTTTCAGGTCTGAGCCGTGTTCGAAACGGCCTTGCCGGGGTGCGTGAACAACACGATTCCGAACCAGATCGCGAATACGCCGAATACGAAAGCACTCGTCGCGAGCTGGACAACGCCGTGTGTTATCGCCGCCCTGGTTAGCATGACCGCAACCATGGCGAAGTGCAGAAAGTTTCCGAGCGCCAGCGGTCGCGCGTAGATGCCACCGATCAGGACGCCGCGCGCCGTCCAGTTGAGAATCGCGAAGCCCAGATACAGCGCGCCCATCATTTGTATCAACAACAGTGTGGCGTTGTCAGGAACCGTGCCGTGCATGCCAAGCACTTTGTCGGGCATGTACGAAGTCGCGAAGCCGAGGATGGCCAGAAACACCGCACTCAGCATCATTAACCATCTTGTCTTCACGTCAGCACCTGCCGGGTCAGTCGGGCTTTGTGAATTTAAGCGTCATGCGATTCGACTCGCCAATTGCTTCCATTGCAGCTCTGCGCTCCGCGTCGTCCCCGCTGTCACCAAAGCTCGGCGGCAACCGCCAGACGACGTCGTCAACGGATGGCTGGTCTTTGTCGTTCGTGTTGATGTCGCTGTCGGCGACGAATTCGAAGCCCGCTTTCTCTGCTTGCTCGATGACGAACGCCTTCTTGAGGTACCCGCTGCCGCCATCGGCCCAATCGTCAGGCATCTCGTTGCGCGCTTCGTGCTGCACGACGCCGAACACGCCGCCAGGTTTGAGCGCGGTATAGGCGTCGTTGAGCGCCATGCTTAAGTAACCGCCTTTGTCGTCATGGTAGGCCAGGTTATGCAGCACGCGCGGAAAAAAGACGACGTCGACGGTGCCCGCGACGGCATCCGGCATCGAGCCGAAGACAAAAGTCTTCGCCTGTGCACCATTCTCCCCGCGCCACTCAACCATGTTTTGCAGGAAATCGGTTGGCCAGTTGGCACGTTGGGCGATGAATTCTTCGGTGCCAAAAGCAAAGTGTGGCCACATGTCCATCGGATAGTCCGCCACGATCAGGAGGCCGTCCTGACCCAGATACTGCAGCAGTATCTTCGTATACCAGCCTGCGCCCGGGAGGCCTTCGAGAACCGTCAAGCCTGGCTCGATACCGAAGAATTCGAGTGTCTCCTGCGGATGTCGGTATCGATAGCGCGCCCTGGCCTCTTCTGGCTGCGCAGCAAGCACCTCCGCGAGAGTGCCTTGCGATACCGGCGCGGCAGTAATTTCGGCGACCTCTTGCTGTGGCGCCTCGCCGCACGCAGTAATCAGGAGAAATAATATCGGCAACAGAGATCTATTCATGCTGATTTCCTGGCTAATCGAGAGCGTTTAGCATAGCAAGTAAGTCGCCCCGCAGAGACTGGATACTCCCCTCGATGGCATCTTTTGCTTCGGTACTGTCGCCGAGATCGGCCCAGTGGGCTTCCCACGTTGCGCGAAGCGATTCGGATGCCTGTGGCAGCGGTGCATCGAGGATGGTCGTAATGTCGCGAATGATCAGTACGAGTGTCCAACCTGTGCGCGGGTTACCTTTGTCCGTCTTATCCCGATCGTAATGGTTGTGATACACGAGTTGCTGCAGCTCGCCAAGCTTCATCAGCGCATCGATAGCGACAAGCCGCTGCGTCCTGTTGTATTCGCTCTGCTCATTGCGCCAGCTGTTGTAGCTCAGACTCGTGATTGCAACGACAAGGCTGATCAGCGCGACCAGATTGCGCCGCAACTGCTCTTTGAAACTGTTGTTTATGGACATGCCGACTCCGGAACCTGGTCATTGCTGTATTCAGGAGACCCCGTCACGGCCTGATTTATTTCGCTCCAGCCACAGCAACCACGCAACGACAAGCACACCGCAGACCGCTACGGCGGCGAGAAAAAGAAACAGATTGTGATGCCCGCCGGCGCCCGGTGTCGCATCGAGAATACGCCCGGCGATGGGTGCAAAGAAAACCTCTGGCGTATAACCAAGCAAGGAGATCATGCCGACTGCGGCTCCGGTGACGTGCCGCGGGGTGCGGGTTTCCTGCAGCAGCGCAAAATAAATTCCACGAATCGCAAACACGGCGAACAGGCTTATGAACAAATTCGCGTAGATGGCATAGACCCCCGAGTCGCCAGGCAACAACAACGACAACATTGCATAAACAACGGCCAGCACGATGAATGCGACACCAATCGAGCGCGTCGCGTCAAACCGATCGGCGATAAATCCGGCGGCGAGCGCGGCGACGGGGCGAACGTAGGCACCATATGACGCAAGCCGCGCGCCTTGTACTTCGTCCATCCCCAGAACCTCAACCGCATATAACGAATAATAGTCGACCCCTTTGTAGCCGCAATACGCACAAACGATGATTGCCGCCTGTGCCCAGATGACCGGGCGCCGAATGACCAGCGCCATGTTCGTGAGTGGGTTCTGGCGCGTCGAGGTGACATCGGCTGACTCAGGAATGACGAACCAGGCAAACGCCCCGGCCGCAAATGCCGCGGCGGAATACCTCGCCGCCCCACTCGCGCGTTGCCCGAATCAGCGCACCCCAGAACAAAAATATCGTCGTTATGCCCCAGAAGCCGTAAAGCACGGCCATCTGTCGCGCACCGGGTATCGTCGCCATATACAGGCCGCCGCAGCCGGTGGCGACGAGCGACGCGGTCAGCAAAAATCTCGCGGAAAAACGATCGGCGATCGCGCCGCCCGGAAAGTACGACACCATTGCCGTAATGCCGTATACGGCGAACAGGTCGCCGAGCTGCGTGTTCGTAAAACCGAATACCTCAAGCAGAGTCGGCCGAAAGAACCGCGACGTATGAAACGGCAGACCGAAGATCATCTCGCCCGCAACAACGAGCGCGGCAATGTAGAGATATCGCGACACGTATTTTTCTGTTTTTGGTACGCTAGCAGCATCACACTAGCACACGGGTTACGGGGAATACGATGGGACCTTCAGTTCTCGCCAGCATGCTTGCTTTGTCGATTTTCGGTGGCCCGGCTAATGACGAGACTCCGGCGACCATGCGCGTCGACTACTTCCACACGGGCAATCACGAAACCGAGATATTCAGTCTCGATCAGGTCGTCATCGAACCGACGCGCTGGTCGGGAAACATGCACAGCCCCCTGGACACGACGTTTCGCGGCAAATACCTGTTCGAGATCGTCGACCCTGACACCGGCGAAATCGCCTGGTCCCGGGGTTTCAGCAGCATCTACGGCGAGTGGGAGACGACCGGCGAAGCGCGCATCATGAACCGCACGATGCACGAATCGCTGCGTTTCCCCAAGCAAGCGAAGCCGTTCGAGGTCGTCCTGAAAAAGCGCGATCCAGGCAATGCGTTTGTCGAGATCTGGCGAATACCGGTGGATCCGAACGACTATATGGTGCATCGCGAATCTGCCCTGTACGAGGAACGGGTTGTCGCCATTCACGAGAGCGGTGATCCGGCGCAGAAAGTGGATCTACTGCTGCTTGGCGACGGCTACACCGAAGAAGAACACGAGCAGTTCATTGCCAGGGCGCAGGAACTGACCGCAGTCCTGTTTACGACGTCGCCGTTCAAGGAGCGCAAAAACGACTTCAACGTCTGGGCGCTGGCGCCGGCTGCCGCCGAGTCGGGCGTCTCCCGCCCGTCGACCAATACCTATCGCGATTCGCCGATCGGCTCAACCTACGATTCGTTCCGGTCGGAGCGTTATGTGCTGACTTTCGATAACAAGTCCATGCGGCGCATCGCCTCATCGGTCCCGTACGACTTCATCGAAATCCTGACGAATACCGAAACTTACGGTGGCGGCGGCATCTATGGCTTGTTCAGCACGGCGGCGGCGAACAGCGAGTGGGCGCCATACCTCTTCGTGCACGAGTTCGGCCACCATTTTGCGGGGCTTGCAGATGAGTACTACACAAGCTCGGTTGCCTATGAGTCGCCAGCGGCGATTGTCGAGCCGTATGAACCGAACGTGACGGCATTGCTCGACCCCGAGACCCTGAAATGGAAACATCTGGTTGCGCCAAGCACACCGTTGCCGACGCCATGGCCAAAAGCGGAATACGAAGAGCACTCGATCGCGGTCCAGGAACGGCGCGCTAAAATGCGTGCCGAAAAGGTGCCGGAGGCTGAGATGAACGAGTTGTTCCGGTTTACGAAGAACCACGTAGAGAATCTATTCTCTACGTCCGAGTATCGTAATTCAGTCGGCGCGTTCGAAGGGGCGAATTACGAGGCCGAAGGATACTATCGATCCGAGCAAAACTGCCTGATGTTCACCCGGTACGAGCAGTTCTGCCTGGTTTGCCGCGCCGCGATCAACAAGGTCATCGACGAGTACGCTCTGACCGACTAAGCCTCAGGTCCGCAATTTGTACCCTGTCCTGAATATCCACCACACGGTCACAAGGCAGAGCGACAGAAACGACAGCACCATGCCAAGGCTCAAACCGATCGCCACGTCGGCATTCTCGTAAAAACTCCAGCGGAAACCACTGATCAGATATACCACGGGATTGAACAGGCTGACGGTCTGCCAGGCCGGAGGCAGCATGCTGATCGAATAGAACGTACCGCCCAGAAACGTCAGCGGCATGATGACCAGGATCGGGACAATCGTAAGTTTCTCCCAGCCATCGGCCCAGACGCCGAGAATGAATCCGAACAGACTGAACGACACCGATATCAGCACCAGGAACAGCAGCATGATCACCGGGTGTAAGATTTCCATATCCACGAAGAAACTTGCAGTCCCCAGAATGATACCGCCGATGATGACGGACTTCGTCGCTGCGGCGCCGACATAGCCGAGCAACACTTCGACGAACGACACGGGCGCAGACAAAATCTCGAAGATTGTGCCCGTGAATTTCGGAAAATAAATCGCGAACGACGAATTCGAGATGCTCTCGGTCATTATCGACAGCATGATCAGGCCCGGCACGATGAATGCGCCATAGCTGACGCCATCGATCTCGGTTATCCGCGAGCCAATTGCTGCGCCGAATATCACGAAGTACAGCGAAGTCGAGAGCACGGGCGCGACGATACTCTGCACGACGGTCCGCATCATGCGCGCCATTTCCGTGCGGAATATGGCTCTTATTGCATAGAAATTCATAATTCTTTGTGCACCAGACCGACGAATATTTCCTCGAGAGAGCTTTGCGAGGTATTCAGATCGTTGAACTTGATACCCGAACGATGCAGCGCAGCCAGCAGCGCGGTGATACCGGTGTGGTCGCGTTTCGTGTCGTAGTGATACGTCAGTTCGCAGCCGCTGTCGCTGAGTTCCAGACGATAGTCGTCGAGTTCGGCCGGAATGTCGGTCAGTGGCTGCTGCAGGTGCAGTTCAAGCTGCTTTTTGCCGAGTTCGCGCATCAGCCTGTTCTTTTCTTCGACAAGGATGATTTCGCCATGGTTGATCACGCCGACGCGATCGGCGAGCTGCTCGGCTTCCTCGATGTAGTGGGTCGTCAGAATGACGGTCACGCCGGACTCGCGCAGGCTTTTCACGACATTCCACATGTCCTGCCGAAGCTCGACATCAACGCCGGCGGTCGGCTCATCAAGAAACAGGATGTCGGGCTCGTGCGCGAGCGCCTTGGCGATCAGCACGCGACGCTTCATTCCGCCCGACAGCATCAGGCTCTTTTCGTCTTTTTTATCCCACAGCGAAAGCGACTTCAGGACCTTCTCAACGTGCTCCAGGTTTTCGGACTTGCCGAAGAGCCCGCGGCTGAAGCGACACACATTGAACGGCGTCTCGAATGTCTCCATCGGCAGTTCCTGCGGTACGAGGCCGATGCGCGAGCGAGTGGCACGATAGTCGTCCACGTTGTCGTAACCATCGACGAGCACGGTGCCGCTGGTCTTGGTCACGATCCCGCAGACGATATTGATCAGCGTCGTCTTGCCGGCCCCGTTCGGGCCGAGCAGGCCGGCCCCGTTCGGGCCGAGCAGGCCAAAAATCTCGCCACGGTTGATTTCGAGGTTGACGGATTTGAGCGCTTCGAAGCCGCCGGCGTAGGTCTTGGTAAGTTCCTTGATGCTGATGACTGACTGCATGCAGCCGGATCATACAGAGATTGTTTGTGTCGTTATATCCGGCGGCCTTCAAGGGTCAGGTACAGTGACGCCGAGATCCCGGAAACGCCGAACAGCATGGACATGACAACGATCTGATACTTGGCGGCCACGAGCGGCGACACGCCGGAAAGAATCTGGCCGGTCATCATTCCCGGCAGTGCGACGACGCCAACTGCGAATAGCGAATTGATTATTGGGATCAAGGACGCCTGTAATGCGATGCGTCGCGCTTCGGGCCCCGGCACTCCTCGCTCAGTCTCTGCCTGGAGCCGCTCCGCCGCAAGACTGACCGCATTCATTGCTCCCGCAAAGATCATTCCCGCAAGAGGAATCACGTAGCGCGGGCTGAACCATGGTTCTACGCCGATGACGACCTGGCTGACCAGTGCCAGCGTCAGCAAGCCGCCGACCGCGATCGCGAGCAGCGCGTTGCCGAATACGTGGGGCTGCTTGTTTTGCACTGGTCGAATCGAGATCCAGCTCGCTGCCGCGAGCATGATTGTCAGCACGCCGACGATCACGGCAGGATGATCTGCCTCGAAGATGTAAACCAGCACGTATCCAATCAACAGCAGCTGCACCAGCATGCGAAGCGTCGCATACAGACCGGTTTTTGCGCCAGCCGTCCAACGCATCATGATGCCGATGACTATGACCGCCGGTACAAGGGATAAAATCAACCCTGGCCACGTAATCGATTCGACGGCTGCATTCATTTTTTGTCCTTTGCAATATGCGAGCGCACGGTGACGATATGCGGCGTTACGCGTTGGCCACCAGTTTGATCAGCTTTGACACGGTATTCCAGTTTCTCCCGGTCGTTGCGACCCCGAGGCTTCTATCGACTTTCGCAGCAAGTTTGGACCGCGCGATACCATCGGGTGCGTGCAGGTAGAACGCGTCGCCGATCAGCGAGAACTTCTCCGACGGCACTTTGACCGCGTTTAGTCCTTCCAGATCCGGGTCCACTGCGGTCGACGTCAGGAACGCCACATGCAAGTGCTTCGGCGCGTTCTCAGCGTCGGGAAACGGATTCTGCTCTGCGATTGCGCGAAAGCGTTCGGCAGTTAACAGGAGTACTTGCGGGGCGAACCCGAAGCGCTTATCGATCGCGTCGCCGATCTTCCGGGTAAGTGACCTAACGTCGGTCTTTGAAGTAAAGACGGCGTTGCCGCTCTGTATATAAGTCTGAACGTGTTTACAGCCGAGTGACGATAAAATGTCCCGCAGGTCCTGCATCGGCAGACTATTCTTGCCACCGACATTGATGCCGCGAAATAATGCAACGTACGTGGTCATGTCTCTAACTGGTCTGCGTACGCAAACAACGCGGCCGCTCCGCCAGTATGCAGGAACACGATGTCGCCGGAGCCCAGTGCGCTGGACCGTATCAGATCGATCATACCGGCCAGCGCTTTGCCGCTGTAAACCGGATCGAACAACAGGCCCTCGAGTCGTGCGAGCATCAGCACCGCCTCGTTCATGCCCTCGGTGCGTATGCCGTAGCCCTCGCCAACGTAGTCGCAGTTCGCGACCACGTCCTGGCGCTCAACGATGCCGGGCCTGCCGATGTACTCAGCGGTCTCGCATGCCAGGTCGTACACCTTCTGCTCCTGCTCTTCCTTCGGCTCGTTGACACCGATACCGAGAAGAGGAATATCGCTTTTCATTGCCTTGAGCCCGACGATGAGCCCACCCTGCGTGCCGGCACTTCCCGTCGCCGTGACGATGTGACCAACACCGAGGCCGCGCTCGTCTATCTGTTGCAAAAGTTCCGTCGCACAGTTGACGTAGCCAAGGGCACCGACCGGATTCGACGCACCTCCCGGGATGAGGTAGGGCTTGCCGCCGTTTGCCGTTACTTCGTCGGCGACGTCGCTCATCGCCTGATCGAAATCGGTGCCACCCGCATATTCACGCAGGTTCGCGCCGAAGATCCTGTCGAGAAGGATATTGCCGGAATTACTGTAATACTCGCTTGGATCGACAACCCGGTGTTCGAGAAGCACCTCGCACCTGAGTCCGAGTTTGCAAGCAGCAGCGGCGGTCTGCCGAACGTGGTTCGACTGCACAGCGCCTACCGTCACAATCGTATCGGCGCCCTGTCGCAAGGCCTCGGCCATTGAGAACTCGAGTTTGCGCGTCTTGTTGCCGCCCGT
>CAMYMP010000258.1 GCA_947259435.1 uncultured Woeseiaceae bacterium | reverse complement strand
ATCGTTGCGCACGTGTGACGCAAATTCATAGCCGTCCATTCGCGGCATTTCTATATCGAGCAGTATGATGTCAGGCTTGGTTTCTGCCATCACACTGATGGCATCGAGCCCGTCTTTGGCCGTAACGACGCGCATGCCATTGCGCTGCAGAAAACGCTCCGTGACGCGACGAACGGTGATCGAGTCGTCGACGACCAGAGCCACCGGACGATCGTCCGCCGGTGTCGGCGCGGCTTTCTTGAGCTCTACAACGGGAGCGCCGGTACGCACCAGCGCGGCGATATCCAGTATCAGCACGATACGACCGTCGCCCAGAATCGTCGCGCCCGAGATGCCGCGAATGCTCGCCAGCTGCGGGCCGATTGACTTGACGACAATTTCCCGGCTCGCGACCATTTCGTCGGTCAGCAATGCCGCCGAAAATTCGCCGGCCCTGACGAGAATCACAGGAATAAACGGTTCTTCGGAGGGGAATTTGGCGCCCTGACCGCCGAGATACATCCCGAGGTGCCGAAACTTGTACGTCTGTTCGCCGTAGTCGTAGCTGGGCTCGCTCTGACTCAGCAAGTTTTCGAGCTCACCGCGCGGTATGCGCGCGACACCCTCGACCGACGGCAAAGGCAGCGCGTACACTTCCTCGCCAGTGCGCACGATGAGCGCCTGCGTAATGGCCAGCGTAAACGGCAGCCGTACGGTGAAGTTCGTGCCCTGGCCAGTCACCGAAGAAATACGCAGCGACCCGCCCAGCTTTTTGACTTCGTTGGCAACGACGTCCATGCCAACACCGCGGCCGGCGGATTGCGTCACTTTGCCCGCGGTCGTAAAGCCGGGCGTCAGAATCAATTCCATGATCTCTTCGTCGGTTACTTTGCTCTCCGGCTGCAGCATGTCCTGTTCGTAGGCTTTGCGACGGATTGCATCGACATCGAGACCCCTGCCGTCGTCCGCGACGTCGATCACCATTTCCGCGCCTTCGCGGTGTAGCCGGATGGTTAACCGTCCCGTCGCGGACTTGCCGACTTCCTGTCGCTCATCCGACGACTCGATACCATGCACAACCGCGTTTCTGAGCATGTGCTCGAAAGGTGGCAACATTTTCTCGAGCACCTGCCGGTCGAGCTCCCCTGATGCACCCTCAACGGCCAGCTCGGCGCGTTTGCCTGCTTCCTTGGCAATCTGCCGTACGAGTCTCGTCAGCCGTGGTACATGACGTTCGAACGGCACCATGCGTGTGCGCATCAGGCCGTCCTGTAATTCCGCAGTAACGCGCGACTGCTGCACGAGCAGACTCTCGGCTTCGGTCGTCAGCGATTGCAACAGGTCTTTGAGGCTACCAAGGTCGTTGGCAGACTCCGCAAGTGCACGCGAGAGCTGCTGAATATTCGAATAACGATCGAGCTCGAGCGGGTCGAAGTCGCGTGCGACGAGTGTGTCCTGATGACCGTGCATGATCTGCGCTTCAGTTTCGATCTCGAGCTTGCGCAGCTGCTCGCGCAGTCGGCTTATGGTCTGCTCGAGCTCAACCACGTTAAACTCGAACGAACTCACCTGCTGCGTCAGTCGTGAATGATAGATGCTGATTTCGCCGGCCGCGTTCAGAAGATCCTCCAGCAAATCGGCGTCGATGCGCGCGAATTCCTGGCGCTGCTCCGAGCGCAGTCCCTGCGCTGCCGCAGGCGTTGGCGCTTCAGGTTCTGGCCTGGGCCTGGCTGTAACTATTTTGCGCGGCTCGGGTTCGGGCTCAGCCTCGGGTTCGGGCTCAGCTTCGGGTTCGGGCTCAGCTTCAGGCTCGGGCTCAGCTTCAGGCTCCGGCTCGCGTTCGGGTTCGAGCTCGGCCGGCACTTCCGGCGTCGCTTTGACGGCCTCATCGGCGGCGGGCGGCTGGCCGATTTGCGCCAGTTCGTCGGCCAACGGCGTGTCGACAATAACCATGCTAACCGTATCGTCCGGCTCGATCGTGAAGGCGGCTGGTTCGGCCGCTTCGACATCTTTCTCTGCCGGTGCAGTTTCGACAGCCGAATCATCAGCTAGCTCGAAGCCGGCGTTGGCCTGCTGAATACGTTTCTCGAGGTCGCGCACCGAAGCCACGCCTTTGCCCGCAATGACCGCGTCGCGCATGCGATGGAGCTCGTCCACGCTATGTTGCAGCAGATCATCGATGACCGCTGTGGCCTTTACTGTCCCGGCATCCAGCGAGATCAGCAGCGTTTCGAGTTCGTGGCTCAGATTGCCCATGGCCGTGATACCGGCCATTCGCGCGCCGCCCTTGAGCGTGTGCAGGTGACGCTTGAGTTCCTCCATCGACTGCCTGGATTCTTTGTTGCTGCTCCATTCGAGGAGAGCCTTGTCGGTGGCTTCCAGAAGCTCCGCCGATTCTTCGGTGAAAATCGCCGCGATTTCGGCATCGTATTCGGGCTCTTCAGAGACCGCCTCGACCATGGGTTCCGGCGCGACCTCGAGCTCAGGTCCGGCCTCCGCTTCCTGCACAAGAGTATGTTCGGGCTGCACGGCATTCGTCAGCTTGCCGATGTGCTCGATCAGTGCCGTGTAATCTGCTCGCTTGCGTTCAGGCTGATTGATATCGCCGACGATTGTGGCAATCGCCTTCGACGCGGCGCGCAGCGCATCGAGTCCGGATCGCTGGAAGCCGACTTTGTATTCGTATACGCGGCGCACGAATCGATTCAACGCGCCGGCAACTGCAACGCCGCGCTCGACGTTAGCCATGTTGGCGCTGCCGTGCAGCGTATGGCAGGCGCGATACAGTTTGTCCGTGACGTCGAATGGCGGCTGATGGCCCTCGCATGCACCGAGATAATTGGTGATAACCTCGAGGTGCCCTGCTGTCTCTTTCGAGAAGATGTCGTGCAGCACAGGATCCATTTCGAGAGCCGGTTCCGCGTCTTCGGCCTCGGCGGCGGGCCTCGCAATCGTCAAAACCGCTGCGTTGGGATCGCCTTCGGCAAAGGCACTCGCGCGCGCCATCAATAGACTGATGTCGGTGGAAGGTTCGGCACCCACTTCGATTTGTTCGATAAGTTCCGGTACCGCCGCGGCTGCGGCAATGATGAAATCGACCATTGGCGGTGTGCGCACAAGCGTACGGTTGATCAGCCGGTTCAACAGATTCTCGATGCTCCAGGAATACTCTCCGATGCGTTCGGCACCGACCATGCGGCCGCTGCCCTTGAGAGTATGGAAAGAGCGTCTGACCGTGATCAGCGTCTCCATATCGTCAGGGTCTTCCTGCCACGCGGGTAGCCTGCGCTTGATCGATGTAACCTCTTCCTTGGCTTCCTCGATAAACAGCTCCAGCAGTTCCGGATCCAGATGCTCGGCGTCGGCCGCGACGACAGGCAGCGGCATCACTTCGGTTGACTGCATCCGCGCCTGCTCTGCAGCGGCTGCCTCGGCCGCTTGCTTTGCAATTTCGGCGCTATCGAGCTTCATTGTCTGCGCGACCTTCGGCTCTTCTTTTGCGGCCTGCGCCATTCGGTGTTCGACATCGCGCAATACGGCCAGACACGCCTCGGCGTTGTCGAGCATGTACCACGGCTCGCTGCGGCCGGCCTTTACGGTCTCCATGTAGTACTCGATGCTGACGATTGCATCGGCAAGCCGATCGGTTTCCTTTTGCGAAAGCCGCGCAGCGCCGTCGCCGGCCAG
>CAMYMP010000257.1 GCA_947259435.1 uncultured Woeseiaceae bacterium | reverse complement strand
AGCTGAACTACCACTCCGAACTTTGGTGGGTGCTGACGGGATCGAACCGCCGACCCTCGCCTTGTAAGGGCGATGCTCTACCAGCTGAGCTAAGCACCCAAATTGGGGAAATGCCCGCCCTGCTGGGTCGAGCGGCGCGCTAGTTTACGGCATCCTTCAGGCCTTTGCCAGCCTTGAAACCGGGAACATTGCTTGCCTTAATCTGGATCGCTTCGCCCGTTCTTGGGTTGCGTCCCATGCGAGCTGCGCGAGCCTTAACAGAGAACGTTCCAAAGCCAACCAGGGAGACGGATCCACCGCTCGCCAGTGTGCCCTGAATCGCATCAAGTGTTGCATCTACTGCTTTCGCTGCATCAGCCCGTGACAGTCCAGCTGAGCCTGCTACTGCATCTACCAATTCACCCTTATTCATGCTTTCACCCTTGCAGATTGATTAAAGAAAATTTCGATCAATCCAGCGAGCTCCCCAAAGAGTCGCAATCCGCTGAATCACCGCGCGAGGCTCCGTGCATCCACGGGCGGCTGCGATGCTTATACCAAGAGGCAAAAACACCGTCAAATTTCCTTTAACCACGCGGGTTTCAGCGCTTTAGTGGGCGCGGACCATATCCTCGGATTTGGGCTCTTTGGCAGGCGTTTCGGACTTCGATTTAGCCTCGTCTTTTGACGCCTCGGGCAGCGGCATATGTTGCAGCGCGTGCTCCAGAACCTGGTCGATCCATTTCACTGGAACTATCGTCAGCTTGTCCTTGATGTTCTTCGGAATTTCAGCCAGGTCCTTTTCATTTTCTGACGGTATCAGCACGGTTGTAATGCCGCCGCGATGGGCCGCCAGAAGCTTCTCTTTCAGACCACCGATCGGCAGAACTTCACCCCTCAGCGTGATCTCGCCCGTCATGGCCACTTCGCTCCTTACCGGGATGTCGGTTAATGCCGACACCAGCGAAGTACACATGCCAACTCCCGCACTCGGACCGTCCTTCGGAGTGGCCCCTTCTGGCACATGAATGTGCACGTCGAGCTTTTGATGGAAGTCCTCATCGATTCCCAAAATGTTGCTTCGCGAACGCACGACAGTCATTGCCGCCTGGATCGACTCGGTCATGACTTCGCCCAGCTGACCCGTATAGGTTTGCTTGCCTTTGCCCGGCACGACGGCCGCTTCGATCGTCAAAAGCTCGCCACCGACCTCGGTCCAGGCCAGGCCGGTTACCTGCCCGACCTGATCGTTGCCCTCGACTTTGCCGTAGCGATAGCGACGCACGCCGAGGAATTTCTCCATGCTCTTGGGCGTAATCGAGACGCGGCTGGTACGCGGCTTCAGGAGCAGCGATTTCACTACCTTGCGGCAGATCTTCGAAATCTCGCGCTCGAGGTTTCTGACACCCGACTCGCGCGTGTAATGCTGAATGATATCGAGCACGGCGCTGTTGGAGATATGCACCTCTTTTTCCTTGAGCCCGTTTTCCTTCATTTGCTTCGGAATCAGGTATCGCGTCGCGATATTGAGCTTCTCATCTTCGGTGTAGCCGGGAATGCGGATAACTTCCATGCGGTCAAGCAACGGCGCAGGAATATTCAGGCTGTTCGCCGTGCACACGAACATGACGTCGGACAAATCGAAGTCGACCTCGAGGTAGTGATCCTGAAAAGTCGAATTCTGTTCCGGGTCGAGAACCTCGAGCAGGGCCGACGACGGATCGCCGCGGAAGTCCATGGCCATCTTGTCGACTTCGTCAAGCAGGAACAGCGGATTGCGAACGCCGGTCTTGCCGAGGTTCTGAATGATCTTGCCCGGCATCGAGCCGATGTACGTGCGGCGGTGCCCACGAATCTCGGCCTCGTCGCGCACGCCACCCAATGACATGCGCACGAACTTTCGATTGGTAGAGCGCGCGATGCTCTGTCCCAGCGAAGTCTTGCCGACACCTGGCGGTCCGACAAGACACAGGATCGGCCCTTTGAGGCGTTTCACGCGCTGCTGTACGGCCAGATACTCGAGGATGCGTTCCTTGACCTTGTCGAGTCCGTAATGGTCCTCCTCGAGGACCTGCTCGGCGCGTTTCAGGTCCTTGAACACCTTGCTGCGCTTTTTCCACGGCGCTTTGAGCAACCAGTCGATGTAATTGCGCACCACGGTCGCTTCCGCCGACATCGGTGACATCAGCTTGAGCTTGTTCAATTCTGAAGTGGCCTTCTCCTTGGCCTCCTTCGACATGCCGGCTTTTTCGATCCGGGCCTCAAGGTCGGCGAGCTCGTTGGGTGCATCTTCCATTTCGCCGAGTTCTTTCTGAATGGCCTTCATCTGCTCATTCAGGTAGTACTCGCGCTGGCTTTTTTCCATTTGCTGCTTGACGCGACCCCGGATGCGCTTTTCGATGTGCAAAACGTCGATTTCGCCCTCGATGATGCCGAGGATCTGCTCGAGCCGGGATTTGACGTCCTGTATTTCGAGGACGCGCTGCTTTTCGGACAGCTTCAGCGCCATGTGCGCCGCGACCGTGTCCGCCAGTCGCCCCGGCTCGTCGATGCCGGACAGCGATGTCAGTATCTCGGGCGGCACCTTCTTGTTCAGTTTCACGTACTGCTCGAACTGCGCGATGATCGAGCGCACGAGAACGTCGATTTCACGCTCGTCATGGCGATCCTCCTCGCTGAGCATCGTGATCTCGGCCGAGAAGTGATCGAGGACGTTGATGCGGTCGATCAGGGCCCGTTCCGAGCCTTCGACGAGCACCTTGACCGTGCCATCCGGCAGCTTCAGCAACTGCAGGATCGTAGCAAGCGTACCAACTTCATATAAATCAGTGGGTTGTGGGTCGTCCAGATCCGCGGTCTTTTGCGCCACGAGCAGAATTCGCTTGCCCGCCGACATTGCCCGGTCGAGGGCGACGATCGATTTGTCGCGGCCGACAAACAGCGGAATAACCATATGGGGGTAAACGACCACATCCCGGAGCGGCAGAACCGGCACTCCGGACAGATCCTCCACCGTCTCGACGTCAGCAACTAAGTCTTGGTCAGACACCAGGCATTACCTCATCAAAAGATACTGTCACCGGACATGCGTCCGAATCGTGACTATTCAAGCAAGGTTATCGGCAGCAATCGAAAAATCTGTGCCCCTGAGCAGCAAACCGCAAGGGTGACCCAGGAATGGCTATACCTTGTCGGACCCAGTCGGTCTCTGCGGCTGTTCGATGTTTACGGTAGGCGTCTCTTCGGATTCGTAAATCACGTAGGGTTTGGTCTCGCCTATGACGACAGCCTCGTCCACGACCACTTTTTTTGCACTCGTCGCTGACGGTAAGTCGTACATCGTATCGAGCAGCACGTTTTCCAGGACCGTGCGCAGGCCGCGTGCACCGGTCTTGCGCTCCATGGCGCGGTGCGCCACTGCGGCCAGTGCGTCGTCGCGGAATTCGAGTTCAACGCCTTCCATTTCGAACAGCTTGCGGTATTGCTTCGTCAGCGCGTTCTTCGGCTCGAGCAGGATCTTGACGAGCGCTTCCTCATCAAGCTCTTCGAGCGTTGCCACGACAGGCAAACGACCTACGAATTCCGGGATCAGCCCATAGCGAATCAGGTCTGACTTCGTACAGAAGTTCACCGATGCTCTGTTCGTTCTCTTCGGTTTTGACATCTGCGACAAAACCGATACCGCTCTTCGACGAACGATTCAGGATGATCTTGTCGAGACCTGCAAACGCGCCGCCGCAGATAAACAGGATATTGCCCGTATCCACCTGCAGGAACTCCTGCTGCGGGTGCTTCCGGCCACCTTGCGGGGGCACCGACGCTATCGTTCCCTCAATGAGCTTCAGCAATGCCTGCTGCACGCCCTCGCCCGACACGTCGCGAGTGATCGAGGGATTGTCGGACTTGCGCGAAATCTTGTCGATCTCGTCAATATAGACGATGCCAGTCTGCGCTTTGTCGACATCGTAGTCGCACTTCTGCAGCAGTTTCTGAATGATGTTCTCGACATCCTCACCCACATAACCGGCCTCGGTTAATGTGGTCGCATCCGCAATAGTGAACGGCACATTCAGGAGCCGTGCGAGAGTTTCGGCGAGCAGCGTCTTGCCGCAGCCCGTTGGGCCGATCAGCAGAATGTTGCTCTTGGCGAGCTCGATGTCTTCTTTGGAACGCTCATCGAGACGGTCATTCAGCCGTTTGTAATGATTATAAACGGCAACCGACAGCACCTTTTTGGCACGCTGCTGGCCGATGACGTATTCGTCAAGTATTGACTTGATTTCCTTCGGCTTCGGCAGCTTGTCGTGCCCGGCCTCACCCGTGTCTTCGAGTTCCTCGCGAATGATGTCATTACAGAGCTCGACGCATTCGTCGCAAATAAACACGGAAGGACCCGCAATCAGCTTACGGACTTCGTGTTGGCTCTTGCCGCAAAAAGAACAATATAGGAGTTTTCCGTCCTCGTTCTTACCGCGGGAATCATCGCTCATGTAGGAGTGGCCTCTGTGACATAAAAATCAGCGTGTTACAGCTGGGTGTTTATATATCATGCGACATTTCGGGGTGCAAAGTAACCCGTCCCATAAGGAACATGTGCTTTACATAACTGATTGATATTTAAGGAATCAGTCCTTCTGGGACTCGCTCATTTCCTTGCGCTCGGCCAATACCGTGTCCACGAGTCCGTATTCCAGTGCTTCGGTCGCGCTTTTGAAGTTGTCGCGCTCGAGATCCTGCTCGATACGCTCGATCGGCTGACCCGTATGCTTTGCCATGATTTCGTTGAGTCTTGCCTTGAGTTCCAGCGTCTCTTTGGCGTGAATGCTGATGTCGGTCGCCTGGCCCTGATAGCCTGCGCTGGGCTGATGCACCATGACCCGGGAATGCGGTAGCGCGAAGCGTTTACCCTTGGTACCGCCTGCCAGGAGCAGCGCACCCATCGATGCCGCCTGGCCACAACAGATCGTGCTGACATCGCAGTTGATGAACTGCATCGTATCGTAGATCGAGAGACCTGCCGTCACCACGCCGCCCGGCGAATTGATGTACAGATGGATGTCCTTGTCCGCGTTCTCCGACTCGAGATACAGCAATTGGGCCACTACCAGATTGGCCATATGGTCCTCGACCGGACCGACGATAAAAATCAGGCGGTCTTTGAGGAGCCGCGAATAGATATCGTAAGCCCTTTCGCCCCTCGCCGTTTGCTCGACGACCATCGGTACGAGATTCAATGCCTGTGTGCTCATTACTTTTCCTGTACAAAGACTCTTCTAACTGCCGGCTATTTTCTCACGAATTTCACCTGTTAGGGACGGCTAATTTCCGCTGACGGCCAGCTTGTGTGACATTCAGCTCATGTACTT
>CAMYMP010000256.1 GCA_947259435.1 uncultured Woeseiaceae bacterium | reverse complement strand
GGCTCGGGACTGCGACGACCGTCCGGCCCGGGCTCGCCCAGTTTCGTCTCGATGACCTTCACGCCGCTTACATGCCCGTCGCCGATGATTTCGACCGGCTGCCGATTGAACAGAAACTCGATGCCCTCTTCCCGACTGTTCGCGACTTCTCGCCGCGACCCCGGCATATTCTCTTCATCGCGACGGTAGGCACATTGAACGCTGGCGGCGCCTTGTCGAATCGCCGTGCGATTGCAGTCCATGCCCGTATCGCCACCACCCAGCACGACGGCCTTTTTACCGGCCAGGTCGATGTAGGGCGTCGAATGATCCTCGTACCCCAGTTCCCGGTATACATTGCCCACCAGGTACGGAAGCGCCTCGTGCACGCCGTCGAGGTCTTCACCCGGAAATTCACCGCGGACCGATGTGTACGTGCCCATACCGAGAAACACGGCGTCGTACTCTTCGAGCAGCGCATCGAACGGCTTGTCATCGCCGATTCGCGTGTTGAGCACGAAGCGCACGCCCATTCCTTCGAGTATCTCGCGGCGCGTCTTGACGACGTGTTTCTCGAGCTTGAATGGAGGAATGCCGTAAGTCAGCAGGCCCCCGACTTCCGGATAGGAATCGTAAACGACTGATCGAACGCCCTGCCGCGCGAGGACGTCGGCGGCCGCCAAACCAGCCGGACCCGCACCGACGATGCCGACGCATTTGCCCGTATCGACGACGTGCGACATATCGGGCCGCCACCCCTGCTGCAGCGCTTCGTCAGTGATGTACTTTTCGATACTACCGATAGTTACGGCGCCAATCCCGTTGTTCAGCGTGCACGCCCCCTCACACAGGCGATCCTGCGGGCAGATCCGGCCACAGATCTCCGGAAGCGAGTTGGTTTGATGTGACAGCTCTGCGGCCTCGAAGAGCTTGCCTTGCTCGATCAGGTCCAGCCAGTTCGGAATATAGTTGTGCACGGGGCACTGCCACTCGCAATACGGATTGCCGCAGCTTATACAGCGGCCGGCCTGTGCCGCTGCGTTCGCGCCGTCGTAATGGCCATAGATTTCGCCAAAATGACGAATGCGTTCCTCGGGCGCCTCCTTCTCGGGATCTCGCCGCGGTATCTCCAGGAACTGTAATGGATGCTTTGACATGTTCCTCTATGCCGCCTGCCGTAGCGATTTGATCAGTGAACCCAACTCGGCGGCTTTCGGTTTTACGACCCAGAACTTTGGCAGAAAGCTGCGGTAGTCGTCGAGAATTCTCTCGCCCCAGTCGCTGCCTGTCTGCTCTACGTGCTCGATGATCAGTGCTCGCAAGTGATGTAGATGCGCCTCCATGTTTTCCGGAGAAATACGATGAATGTCGATGAGTTCGTGGTTGTAACGGTCGACAAAATCGCGCTCAATGTCGAGGACGTAAGCGAACCCACCCGTCATGCCCGCGCCGAAATTGACGCCCGTGCGTCCGAGCACTACAACAACGCCGTCGGTCATGTATTCACAACAGTGATCGCCCGAACCTTCGATGATCGCTGTCGCGCCTGAGTTACGCACAGCGAATCGCTCCCCTGCAGTCCCGGCCGCGAACAAGCTGCCGCCGGTCGCGCCATACAAGCAGGTGTTGCCGATGATCGCCGTGTCTCTTGCAACGTAACTGGCGTCTTCGGGTGGGCGGATTACGATTTTTCCTCCGGCCATGCCCTTGCCAACGTAGTCGTTGGCGTCGCCGATGAGCGTGAGGTTCAATCCCGCGACGTTCCAGACGCCAAAACTCTGTCCCGCTGTGCCGCGCAGCAGAATGTCGACCGGCGCATCGCGCATGCCCTGGTTACCATGCCGCCGCGCAATCTCACCTGAGAGGCGGGCACCGATCGAACGGTTGAAGTTGCGCACCTCGAAACCAAAGCGCCCACCTTTTTTCGACGTAATCGCGGGCAGGACTGCCGCCACCATCTCCTCGGCGAGCTCGCCTTTGTCGAACGGTTCGTTGCGCAAGTCCGTGCAGTATTGCGGCGCGTCTTTCGCGAGGTCCTCGTCCGAGATGATGGGCGACAGGTCGAGGCGAGCCTGCCGTTCGGTGACACCGTCCTGCAGCTCAAGAAGATCAACGCGGCCGATCAGCTCCTCGAGCCTGCGCACGCCGAGCTCCGCCATGAGCATTCGAGTCTCTTCGGCCACGAACCGAAAGAAGTTGATCACCATCTCGGGCAGACCGACAAAGTACTCGCTGCGCAGCACATTATTCTGCGTCGCAACACCGGTCGCGCAGTTGTTGAGATGGCAAATGCGCAGGTACTTGCAGCCGAGAGCCACCATCGGCGCCGTACCGAAGCCGAAGCTCTCGGCGCCCAGCATTGCAGCCTTGACGACATCGACGCCCGTCTTGAGTCCGCCGTCCGTCTGCAGCCTGACTTTGTGGCGCAGGTCATTGCCGCGCAACACCTGGTGCGTCTCCGAGAGACCAAGTTCCCACGGGCTGCCGGCGTATTTGACCGAGCTTAGCGGACTCGCGCCCGTGCCGCCGTCGTAACCCGAGATCGTGATCAGGTCGGCATACGCTTTGACAACGCCCGCCGCGATTGTGCCGACGCCGGGTTCGGCGACCAGCTTTACCGACACGAGCGCATCAGGGTTGACCTGCTTAAGATCAAAGATCAGCTGCGCGAGATCCTCGATTGAATAGATGTCATGGTGCGGCGGTGGCGAGATAAGTCCGACACCCGGCTTCGCGTAGCGCAGCCGCGCAATCATTTCGTTCACCTTATGGCCCGGAAGCTGGCCACCTTCTCCGGGCTTGGCGCCTTGTGCGATCTTGATTTGTAGCACCTCGGCGTTGACGAGGTACTCCGCCGTAACACCGAAGCGGCCCGATGCGACCTGTTTGATCTTGGACATGCGCTCGGTGCGATAGCGCGCCGGATCTTCGCCGCCTTCACCGGAGTTCGAACGCGCGCCGATACGGTTCATCGCAATCGCAAGCGCCTCATGCGCTTCGGGCGACAGCGCGCCCAGCGACATGCCCGCACTATCGAAACGGACGAGAATGTCTTCTACGGGCTCGACCTCGTCTAATGGTACCGGCGGGCCCGCTGACTTCATCGACATCAGGTCACGCAGCGTCGCGATCGGTCGCTCGTTGACGAGTTTTGCGTAGTCTTTGTAGCGCTCGAAATCGCCGCTGCGCACGGCCGCTTGCAGAGTCGTCACGACGTCCGGGTTATAGCAGTGATATTCGCCGTCGTATACGTATTTGAACAGCCCGCCCTGTGTAATCGGCACGCGAGGATCCCACGCCGCTTTGGCCAGCTGCCGCTGGTCGTCGAGCAGGTCCTCGAAGCTCGTGCCATTGATTCTGGAAGTCGTGCCGGTAAAACAGCGCGCAACGACCGCATCGTGCAGGCCGACAATCTCGAACAGCTGCGCACCGCGATAACTCGAGATCGAGGAAATGCCCATCTTCGACATGATCTTGAAAAGGCCCTTGCGAATTCCGCGTCGGAAACTTCGGCCAAGCTGTTGCTGGCGATCGATATTACCGCGTTGTGCAATGTCATGGAGCGACTGGTACACGAGGTATGGGTAGACCGCGGTTGCACCGTAGCCAATCAGGCACGCGACGTGGTGCGGGTCACGCGCGACCCCGGTCTCGACGATGATGTTCGCATCGCAGCGCAAACCGCGCCGCACCAGATGGT
>CAMYMP010000255.1 GCA_947259435.1 uncultured Woeseiaceae bacterium | reverse complement strand
TGGCGAGGTTAATATCGCAGATATGGACTCAGCTTAATAAAGAGATGCATTGTTGATGGACGCAAACGAGATCAAATATTTTATTGAAGCAGCGCTGCTTGGGGCCGGCCGTCCGCTGAACATTGATCAGCTGCACAAGCTGTTCGATGGGCGAATCGCGTTAGAAAAGTCAGAGATTCGACAGGCGATCGCAGCGCTGAACGAGGACTACGAGGCTCGAGGCATCCTGGTTAACGAGGTTGCTTCCGGGTTTCGGATACAGATCAAGGCAGGAATGGCGGATCAATTGCAGAAGCTCTGGGAAGATCGGCCACCCCGCTATTCACGTGCTTTGTTTGAGACACTCGCCCTGATCGCCTACCGGCAGCCGATAACGCGCGGAGAAATTGAAGAGATTCGCGGTGTGTCAGTAAGCTCGAACATCGTACGTACACTGATCGAGCGTGAGTGGGTGCGCGTTGTTGGACACCGTGATGTGCCCGGCAGGCCAGAGATGTTTGCGACGACCAAGCTATTTCTGGACTATTTCGGGCTCAGGAAACTCGACGATCTCCCGCCGCTGGCTGACTTGTCAGACTGGGAAAGCCTGCGCGTGCAGCTGAATCTTCCAGAGGTCGAGGAGGACACATCGGCAGACGAGCCGCTCGCGGTTACCGATCTGCCAGTGCTTCATCCGGAGCTAATGGACGCGGCCGTTGAAGGATCCGAACAACTTGCGGTATCAGACGAACAGCCCGCAGAGGAGGACATTCTCGAGCTTCCGCCGCTTCCGGACGAAATCCTCCAGGACGACGATGAACTCGTGATATCGGAGTGGCCCGATCCGGTTAAAAGCGGGGGCTGAGGCTGCCCGCGTGCCCGAGCGCATACAGAAGACTCTTGCGGCCGCAGGCCATGGGTCGCGCCGCAAGGTCGAGCAATGGATACGCGATGGCCGGTTGAAGATCAACGGGCGTACTGCCGAACTCGGCGATTCTATAGACGGCGACGAACAAATCTTTCTGGATGGCCGTCGACTTAGTCTTCGCGGCTTGTCGCAGCCGCACCGCCACATTCTCTACAATAAGCCCGGTGACGAGATCACCAGCAGGGACGACCCCGAAGGCCGAAAGTGTGTATTCAGCGCGCTGCCGCGTCTCAAGGGCGCTCGCTGGGTTGCCGTTGGGCGGCTTGATATGACAACGACAGGGCTGCTGGTTTTTACGACCGATGGGGTGCTCGCCAATGCCCTAATGCATCCGTCGGCCGAAGTTATCCGCCGCTACGCGGTTCGCGTACACGGTGAGCCCAAGAATCGGGAACTTGCGGCCCTGCAGGAGGGTGTCGAACTCGATGACGGACCTGCGCGTTTTGAGTCGATCGAAGCTGGTGGCGGCGATGGCAGGAATCGCTGGTTCAATGTCGCGCTGCGGGAAGGACGCAATCGGGAAGTGCGCAGATTATGGGAATCACTTGGCTATGAGGTGAGTCGCCTGATTCGCACCGGGTACGGGCCGCTGGAGTTGCCGAGAAGGCTGCGCCGCGGCAAATACGAGGCGCTGAGCCCGGCGCAGGTTCGGTTGTTGTACTCGGCAGCAGGTCTGGAGTTGCCGGCCGAGCTCAAACGGTCTGAAAAAAAGAGAAAAAAGTATAAAAAACATTAAGATATAAAAATTACTTAATGTAAATTATTACTGCGCATCCAGACTTTGACCGGTGACACCGCGGCTGTCGGGTCCCAGCAGATACATGTATGTGGAAAGTATTTCCTCAGGCCGTTTCAGTGCGTCACGTTCTTCTGCGGGGAACGCCTCAAGTCGCATATTCGTCCGCGTCGCGCCCGGATTGATGCAGTTAACCCGCAAGTTGCCGCCGCGGTGCTCGTCCGCCAGTACCTGCGACAGGCCCTCGGTCGCGAATTTCGACACCGCGTAGGCGCCCCAGAAGGCCCGGCCGCGGCGCCCGACGCCGCTGCTGGTGTAAATGATCGACGCGTCATCGGACTTATGCAGAAGCGGCAGGCATACCTGCGTCAGGGCAAAGGCAGTCGTCACATTGACGTGCATGACTTGCTGCCACATCGCGGCATCGTACTGTTCGATCGAAAAGCGGTCCCCGAGTATGCTCGCGTTGAGCACCAGCCCATCCAGCCGGCCAAATTCGCTTACAAGCCCGTCGGCCAGGGAACGATACGCATCGCTATTCGCCGTCGCGAGGTCCATGACTGCAATTGACGGCCGCGGGGCGTTGCCCAGCCTCTCAATCTCGTCATAGACCTTCTCGAGCTTGGCGACGTTACGCCCGTGTAAAATGACCCGGGCCCCATGCTCTGCGGCGTGCAGGGCAAGGGCTCGCCCGATTCCATCGCTTGCGCCCGTTATCAGGATGACGCGGGCGCGCAACAACTCCAGCGGATAGCTATACGCCTGGTGGTCTGCAGCCAAGTTGGTGTCCTTTGGGTATCCCGATTATTGAAGGGTTTTGTCGTTCGGATTCGCAGCGTTATCCGACACATCGTCCTCGTCGGTGCCGCTTTCGATCATCGTCCGGGGAACCGGATCCAGCGTATCGAGCTTCTCGATGCCTTTCTTCTCGTGCACGCCAAGCTCGACAAACTTGCGTGCACCGGGCAGAACACTGCGCTCGAGCGACCCAACCGCCTTGTTGTACGTCTCAACGCTGCTGGCGAGTTGCCGGCCCATGCGGTTCATATGCCCCACGAAGGTGGCCAGCCGGCCGTACAACTCCTCTGCCAGCGCTCGAATTTCCTTGGCATTGTCGGCGAGTGCGAGTTGCCGCCAGCCATAGGCAACGGCCTTGAGCAACGCCACGAGGCTCGTCGGCGTGGCGAGGATGATGTGCTTCGAAAGCGCGAACTCGATCAGGTCGGGTTTCTCGTTCAGCGCAGCGCTCAGGAACTGGTCGCCGGGTATGAATAAAATGACAAACTCCGGGCTTTCATCGAACTGATCCCAGTAAGTCTTGGATGCCAGCATTCGAATGTGGGCGTGGACGTTTTTTGCGTGACGTTCCAGTCCGAGTTTTCGCTGCGCATCGTTTTCGGCCTCGACAGCCTCCAGGTACGCGTCAAGCGGTGTCTTGACATCGACGACGAGCACCCGTCGATCCGGCATGCGCACAATCATGTCGGGCCGAATGATCTGGCCCTCGCCGACGCTGTGCACCTGCTCCTGGAAGTCACAATGTTCGACCATGCCGGCTAGTTCGACCAGCCGGCGCAGCGTAATTTCGCCCCAGCGCCCACGAACCTCGGGACGCCGCAGCGCATTCACCAGATTCTGCGTCTCCTGCTTCAGCGATTTCTGGCTGATCTGCATGGCTTCAAGCTGCGTGCGGATGCTGCCGTAGGCCTCACTGCGTGATTTCTCCAATTCGGCGATTTGCTTTTGTGCCGCATCCAGCGAGTCCCGAATGGGCTTGACGAGGTTTTCAACGGCTTTTTCCCGGTCCCCAAGCTCGCGCTTGGCTCGCTCTTGCTGGGTGCCGAGGTTTTGTTCGGCGAGTCGCAGGAAACTCTCGCTGTTGGCTTGCAGGGACTGATTTGCCAATTCGGAGAACGCCCGCGTGAGCTGAGCATTGGCTGCCTCGAAAGCGATTTCACGCTCTTGCTGCAAGGCTTCCTGGTTCTTGATTTGCGTGCGCAGCTGCTTTTGTCGGCGGCGATAAACGAGCCAGGTCA
>CAMYMP010000254.1 GCA_947259435.1 uncultured Woeseiaceae bacterium | reverse complement strand
TCTCCGGCCAGGCCGCTGCTGTCAGCGATGCGGTCCTGGCTTGCTCTCGACAGCACCCGAACGCGGCGGCCGATAATGATGATCGGCACGATGACAAGCGGCACGAGCAGAAATATCATGCCGGTAAGTTTCGGGCTCGTGACGGCGAGCATCACGGTCGCGCCGGTCAGGTTCAGTGCCGCGCGCAGCGCAAAGGATATTCCGGTACCGGAGATCGACTGGATCAGCGTTGTGTCAGTCGTGAGCCGGGAAAGCACCTCGCCCGTTTTCGTGACTTCGAAGAAGGTCGGGTCCAGCCGCACCACGTGACGGTAAACGGCGTTGCGCAGGTCCGCGACGACGCGCTCGCCGAGCCAGCTCACGAGATAGAATCGCAGCGCCGCGAATGTGCCGAAAGCCATTGCTACGGCGAAGAGGCCGAGGAAATACTTGTTGATGTTGGCCGGGTCGTCGGCAACGAGGCCGCCATCAATCAGATAGCGAACCGCGACCGGCAGAGCGAGCTGGGCGGCCGAGGGTAGCAGCGCGCGCAGCGGCCGCAGCGAACTACCTTTTGGCCGGTCGGCGCCTTCAGTCATGCCTCACAGTGTATCCATTTTGCGGTAAGGTCGGCAGGCTGTTTTCTTGTGCGAGGTCATATGAAGAAGGTAATGCGCAGTTTCGAACTCAGGGCTGCGTTTCTTGTAATGGCGGCGCTGATTCTCACCGCCTGCAGTACGGTCGTGCCGAAGACGGATCTCAAGCGCCTTTACGCAACACAGGCTGGAAACCCCGATCAGCCGCCGGTCGTTGTAATCCATGGCGCTTTGGGAAGCCGGCTGGAGGATCCAGTGACCGGCGACGAGCACTGGCCAGGATCGCTCGGCAACCTCGCATTCAGTGACTACCGTTCACTGAGGCTCGACATCGATCCGGAAACGCTGTCGCCTTTGCCGTCGAATCTGACGATAAGCGGTATCACGACCACTATCGGCGGCGTGGATTTCTACGGTCGGATACTGTCGACGCTCGGAGACGCGGGTGGCTACATTTTCGCCGAACCCGGCACTCCAGCGATGCACGGGCAAAAGCGTTACTACGTCTTCCTGTACGACTGGCGCCAGGACAATGTCGACACCGTCCGCAGGCTCGATGCGTTTATCGAGAAGATTCGCGAGGATTATGCAGAACCGGATTTGAAGGTCGATATCGTCGCGCACAGCATGGGAGGAATGATTACGCGATATTACGCGCGTTACGGGCCCTTGGATGTGCTCGACAACAACGAGTTTCCGGTGAATCAGCATGGTGCAGAGAGAATTCGCAGGGTGATCCTGCTCGGCACGCCAAACCTCGGCTCGACAGGCGCTCTGCGAACGCTGATTCACGGATTCAAAGTTGGTCTCGGCGTCGTGCCACCCGAAGTCACGGCGACATTTCCGAGCACGTATCAGGTGTTACCGCACGCAATCAGCGACTGGTTCATGACAATGGACGGGCGGGCGTTAAAGCGCGACCAGTTCAGCGCAAACGAATTCTGGAAACCGTTCCGATATGCCGTTTATAGCGACGAGGTCAAAGCGAGCATCCAGGCGCGGTACGACGACGGCGAAGAGGCCGACGCTTACCTGGCACTCCTGCAGCGTTATTTCGAAAAACACATTGAACGTGCCCGACGTTTCAGCTGGTCGCTGACCGTTCCCGTGTCGAACCCGAAGCTGCGCTACATCGTTTTCGGCGGCGACTGCCTGCTAACGCCGGCCCGTGCGGTGGTTGAGCCGGTTGATGGCGACTGGGAGGTGCGACTGACGCCCGACGAAATTTCGAATCCGTTGCCGGGTATCGACTACGAAAAGCTCATGCTGGAGCCCGGGGACGGCAGGGTCACCAAAGCGTCATTAATTGCAAAACAATCGTTCGATCCCACCGTGGCTCGGCACAAGTACAGTTTTTTCCCGATGGACTACCCGATCTTTCTATGTGAGCGGCATACTCGGCTGACTGCCAACCTGGATTTCCAGAACAACCTGCTGCACGCGCTGCTGAGCGTGGACCGCTAGCACGGTTTATTGCAGTGCTTGCCGCACAGCATCGATTGAGGCATCAACAAGTAGAGGTTCGCCCGCGGTCGACTGCGCGCCTGCGATGTCCTTGAGGCCGCTGCCCGAAACGACACAGACGATCAGTTCATCGGCATTGATCATGCCGTCGCGCGCCAGTTGCTTAACGGCGGCCCAGGGCGCCGCTGCGGCAGGCTCGGCAAAAACTCCGCTCATTCGCGCCATTTCCGCAATAGCCGCAAGAATCTCATCATCCGGCAGCTTTACCGCTTCACCGCCCGACTGAATAATGCCCTGCACCGCGGCGAGCCCGTCACGCGGCCGGTCGACTGAAATCGAATCGGCAACCGTGGTGGCCGTGACCCGCTCCATGCGTATCGATGACCAGTCCGGTTCCGCATTGGCCTCTTTTCGGATCCGGCGAACCGTATCGCATATCGCAGCGCTGGCATCGGACTGCGCGCAGTCAATCTTCGGCAGACGGTCGATGAGGCCGATCGCTTGCAGATCGCGCCAGCCTTTCCAGATACCGCTAAGCAAATTCCCGTCGCCAGTCGGCACGACGATTCGGTCCGGGATCCGGCCAAGGCCTTCCCATATCTCGTAAGCACAGGTCTTCTTGCCCTCGCGCGTAAACGGGTTGTAACCCGTGCTGCGATTGAACCACCCGAATTCATCGGAGGCTTTCAGGCACAGGTCGAAGGCGTCGTCGTAGCTGCCGCGCACGGCGAGAACGGTGGCGCCATAAGAAAGGGCCTGAGTGAGTTTCGCCTCCGGCGCACTCTCGGGCACGAACACGATGGCCTGCAGTCCCAGCGCAGCGGCGAGACAGGCGGTTGATGACCCGGCGTTGCCGGTGCTGGCAACGGAAACGGCCGTTGCGCCGATGTCGACGCCTCGCTGCAATACGACCGCAGTGGCGCGATCCTTGATTGAAGCGCTCGGGTTCTGAGGCAACGGAAATCCACCGCCGACATCGCTGACCGGCAGAAGCGCTGCGTAGCGGAAGATACCCGCGGCGTTCTCACCGAACCCCCTCGCCACTTCCGGTGCAATTGCCGTGTAGTCATAGCTGATGTCGAGGTTATTACCGCACGACGGACAGGTGAATCCGGCGAAGTCCGCGGTTTGAATGTCAGCACAGGCAATACAACGGTATCCGTTCATGGTCGTTCCGCGGTCAGGGCACGATATGCGTGCCGTAAATTCCATGCAGGGCCGCGTCGAGATGATGCGGCTGGGTAATGATGACTTCCTGGCCCCCTTTCTCGAGAAAGGTTAGTGCGCTCTCGATCTTCGGCCGCATGCTGCCAACTGCAAAGTGTCCTTCGTCGAGATACTGGCGGCACTCGGCCGCGGTCATGCGGTCGATCTCTTGCTGTCCGGGCTTGCCGAAGTTCAGAGCGACCTTGTCGACATCCGTAGAAAGAATGAACACCGATGCGCCCAGTTCGCAGGCGAGCAGGCAGGAAGAGGCATCCTTGTCGATAACAGCAGGGCGCGGCCGCAGGGACCCATCCGGCTTGTAAATCACCGGGATGCCGCCGCCGCCCGCGGCGACGACGAGCGTGCCACTGTCCAGAAGCTTGCGAATGGTTTCCAACTCCACGATTTGCAGCGGTTTGGGCGATGGCACGAGGCGTCGCCAGCCGCGTCCTGCGTCTTCGGCAATCGCCCAGCCGTCGTCTTTCTCGTGCTGCCGCGCTTCCCCCTCACTCATAAACGGCCCGATCGGCTTGGTCGGGTTCGTAAAACTGGGATCGTCGGGATCGACGACAACCTGGGTGACGATTGCCACAACCTCTTGCTGCTGTCCTCGGCGCAGAAATGCGTTTTGCAGAGACTGTGCGATCTGCATGCCGATCGAGCCCTGGGTGTCAGCAACGCAGTTCGCCAACGGAACCTGATGCAACATATCTTTCGCGAGTTCCGAGCGAAGCAATACGAAACCGACCTGCGGGCCGTTGCCGTGAGTTACGACGACTCGATAACCTTTGTTCACGATAGGGGCAATGTGTTGGCTCGTCTCGCCCGCAGCGCGGTACTGGTCGAGCACGTCCATATGTTCGGCGTCCTTGATCAGCGAGTTACCGCCAATGGCAATTACGATCAGCGGGCGTTTGCCATTGTTGTCTGTTTGCGGAGTCGTCATAGGGTTTGCCGCGCGCTACATCGTAAGCGCCATAAGTGCTTTCGCCGTGTGCAGCCGGTTTTCGGCTTCCGGGTAGACACGCGACTGCGGTCCGTCGATCACGGCATCGGTCACTTCACAACCACGATCGGCTGGCAGACAGTGCATGTAGATCGCCTCTTTTTTTGCGCGCTGCATCATTGTTTCATCACAGATCCAGTGCCGGTACTGCTCTGCAACTTTCATGGCTTCTCCGGGTTCACCGAACAGTGCTTCGACGCCCCAGCTCTTCGGATAAACGATGTCGGCGTCGGCGAACGCATCTTCCATGTTATCCACAACGTTAAAAGTAGCGCCGGAGCGTGCAGCGTTCTCGCGGGCCAGCCTCATTGCTTCGTCCATTAGCGTGTACTCGGGTGGATGCGCCAGAGTTACGTTCATGCCGAAACGGGTCATCAACATAATCAGTCCCTGCGGCACCGACATCGGCTTGACATAGCTCGGCGCGAAGGCCCACGACACCGCAATCTTCAGTTTGCGAAGATCCTTGCCAAACTCTTCCCGGATTGTCATCAGGTCGGCGAGAGTCTGGCAGGGATGGTCAACGTCGCACTGCATATTGATGATCGGTATGTCGGCCCACCGGGCCACGTCACGCATGTAAGACTGGCCTTCACCAGGCACCAGGTCATGACGTATCGCTATGCCGTGGCCGTAACTCGACAAAATAATTCCCATATCCTTCGGGCTCTCGCCGTGCGCGATCTGCGAGGTCTCGGAGTCGATAAAGTGGGCATGCCCGCCGAGCTGCGTCATGCCGGCTTCGAAGGAATTTCGGGTGCGCGTGGATTTGTCGAAAAAGATCAGGAACATCGTTTTGTGCGGCAGGTGCAGCGTCGGAATGCCGTTCCTGAATTCGTGCTTCAACTGGTCTGCCGTATCCAGGGCGAGTTCGATTTCCTCGTCTGACCAGTCCTGGGTCATCAACCAGTCGCGACCTTTCATGCGATCCGATATGGATTTTGTCTGTTGTGTCACGCGCCTTTACCTCCCTGCTCGGCGGATTCATTCGCGGCGAACGTGTCCACGAGGGCGGCATAGAAAGCGGTGCTGCGCACGAGATGCTCAACTTCGGTCTGTTCATTCGGCGCATGCGCAAAATGTTCATGGCCAGGGCCGAAGCCGATTGTAGGGATGTTATGCATACCGGCCGTCGCGACCGCGTTAGTGCTGAACGTCCAGAAACCGACTTCGGGTTCTTCGCCGAAAGCCTCTCGAAAAGCTGCCGCTGCTGTTTTCACCTCGGGCCCGTCCTCGCGCATCGCCCAGGTAGGATAGTATTTTCGGGTCGGATAGGTCAGGTCGGTGTAGCTCGGTACGGCGTAGTCGAGTACGGTTACGGTCGCGTTCGCGGCCTGCACCGACGGCAGCGCGAGAATTTCCGCCACCGACGTATCCTCGGTTTCGCCGATCGTGAGGCGGCGGTCGAGGTGTATCGTGCAGCCATCCGCGACGGCACAAAGGCTCGGAGACGTAGATCGGATCTCACTGATCGTTACCGTGCCTTTGCTGAGCGGCTCGCGTGGCTCCAGCCGCTCATTGAGCGCTTCGATGTCGGCGATGATATTTGCCATCTTGTAGATAGCGTTTTCGCCACGTTCAGGAGCCGAGCCGTGGCAGGAGATTCCCGAGGTGTGGACCTCCATTTCCATGCGGCCACGATGCCCGCGGTAGATCCGCAAACTGGTCGGCTCGGTGATAACGACCAGCTCGGGCCGCAGGCCGTCTTCATTGATGATGTACTGCCAGCAAAGTCCGTCACAGTCTTCTTCCTGCACCGTTGCGGTAACGTACACTGTCACGTCGTCGGGAATTCCTCTTTGTTTCAGGAGTGCACCGGCATAAACGCTCGAAGCCACGCCGCCTTTCATGTCGCTGGCACCGCGCCCGTAGAGAATACCGTCCTCGATATCGCCCGAGAGCGGGTCGCGATCCCAGAGTGACAGGTTACCGACATCGACCGTATCCACGTGGCCGTCCAGCGCGATAACGCGCGGCCCCGACCCTATTCGCCCGAGCAGATTGCCCATGGGATCAACGTTGACCTCGTCGTAGCCGAGTTTCAGCATCTCATCCCGGATGCGTTCGATGACGTCGCTTTCTTTCGAACTCAGTGACGGAATCCGGATGATATCCTGCATGAAACGTACGAGATCCGTTTCGAGTTCTTTGGCGCCGGCATAGTAGGCCTCGTTCATTTGCGTTCTCCGCCATTGGCTTTAGCTGTTAATCCGGTTGCGCGGTTGAATTCGTCAATCAGGCGATCCCATTCGGCGACAACGTCCTGTGAAAAGACTTTGCGCCAGAAGTCTGCATCCCAAAGCTGCCGCAGCTCATCAGAGGTACGACCCTGCTGTTCAACCCACGTGAAGTATTTGAAGTTGTGCAGCGCCTTCGGGCCGGCATAGGTGAGTTCGCGAACGTGGTCGGTCGTAGTGCCTTGCAGGTAG
>CAMYMP010000253.1 GCA_947259435.1 uncultured Woeseiaceae bacterium | reverse complement strand
GTCCTTGCCAAGTGGGATCGCCAGGTCGAGTTCTTTAAGCAATCCCTCGTAGCAAATGGGCCAGCAAATATCCGCGCCGAGGGACAAGCCGATGTGTTTAGTTTTTTGGGCCACGGTTTGCGTTTCCTTAAATAAAAAAAGCAGCCAATCGGGTATGCGGTCCTCATCAATATAGCAGGTGATTACAGGACGAAGCCCTATTTTATTGCGGTCACTCGTACACCATCCACGCCGGCCCTGGCAGTATCCACGAGAGTCCGATGCGCAGTCGATCCCGCCAGTTCTCCCAGTTGTGTGCGTCGCGCGCTTCTTCAAAGCGCAGGTCAACACCTTTCGACTGCAGGTGCGGTACGAGCGAGCGGTTTTCGTAGATCAGCGACTCATACATGCCGCAGCTCATGAAAATTCGATCCGCCGGACGCCCGGGATGTGCGCGAAACTCGTTCATGAACCGCACGACGGGATCGAACACCGGTCCGCGATTATGCCGGCCGATATCACTGAACGCGAAAGAGCCGGACTGCAGTAGAAGCGAACCAAAGTGATCGGGATAACGCCATGCCGCGTGCAGCGCGGCAACGCCGCCGAAGCTCGCGCCCATAACGCACCGTGATTCTGCCGAATCCATTAGCGGAAACGTGTTGTTCATGAAAGGCAGCAGATCTTCAACAAGGAAACGCGCATGTCGGTCATCGCCGGCGTACTCCTTGAGCCTGTCCGGCGACTGGATCAACGCAACGACGACTGGGTGTATTTCCAATCGGTGCGTGAGGTTATCGAGCACGATCTTGAGATCCGCATAGCGCAGGTAGTCGACACCGTCGTGAACGACAAGCAGAGGATAACGACGGTTTTCGCGGAATGTTGCCGGGAGGTAAACTGTTATCTCGCGAGAATCCTTGAATACGCTGCTTTCGATTTTTTGATTCTGCAGGGAACCTTCGCGTGCCTGCGGATCGTGCAAAGTCCATTCCGGACGCTCGTAGCCGGCTGCCTGGCACACCGAATTGGCGCCAAACGGGTCGCGCGCGACAACATCATTCAGGGGATCGAGTATGAGTTCCTTATTGCCGTTAGATACAACTTCGAACTTGTACTCGATGCGAGAGCCTTTGGGTAACTCTATTGTCGTCGCCCAAAGGTCGGTGCCGGCCAATGCCTGGAACGGCTGTGCGGTGTCGAGCCCCGCAATCCAGCAGCGCAGGTAAACGGCATCAGCCTTACCGCGGAAAACGAAGGTGACGTCCGTGCCGTCGACGAGCGGAAAATCCAGGTCGCGGAGCAATGCATCGACGTCAGCCCCGTTCGGAGCGGCTTTGCGGACCAGTTTGCGTAGCGCAGGGTTCATGCCGCACGTACCCGTTTGAATTTTCCGTTTCGCGTCATACGCCTGGCGGCCTCGGAGTCGCGCAAGGTTTCACCCTCGAACAGCAGGTAGGAGCCGTTGTCGAGAGTCACACAGTCAGCTGGCGAAAAGCGGCGATCAAACAGGCGGATGCGCAGCGAGTCCCTTAATTTCAGGCGTCCGCTCGCGTTCGGCAGTAGCACGATGTTCGGCACGATTGCCATGCCGCGGCACAAGATTTCGGCGTCACGCCGACCCTGTGGCATGCGCTCATGGAATAACACGATGCGATCAGCCAGCACCATGGCACCCGCTGACCAGGCAATGATGTTCTTTCGCTGAAGCTGCGTACCGAGTCCAAACAGGCGCAGCCGGTTCATTAGTACGACGACATTGCCACCGGTAATTAACAGGGAGTCGAAGCGGGATAACGATTCGGCAAACGCGGCCGTGTGCTCGGCGAGCGGAGCATTGCAACCAACGTTGAACGCACTGTCGAATCGAGTATGAATCTTGTCCACCTGGCGGAGGTGATGCTGGTCGAGTGCACGCAATTGCGAAATCGCATGTCGGCGCTCTGCCGCCACGACGGACGGCTCCCCCTCGGCGCGCAAAGTGGCGCGTGCTGCGATCTTCAGCTGCCGAAGCCGAAGCCTGTACAAGCGCTGCTGCTCTTTGAGGCGTTCCTGTCGTTGCCGATACGCTTCGTGCAGGTGCGTGTCTGCGGCAAACAGCGCTTCGGCCTTCTGATAAAGGTGCAGGTCTGACAACGAATTCTTTACAACGCGCTGCATGCCATCGATATCGCCCTCGGCTTCCTGCCACGCGGCCGATATCACGCCGATTGGCCCATCCCCGATTCCGGAACGGGCCAATGCGCTGTCGAGGTTCACGACCGGGCGCTGCGGCCCTAGCAGTAGTCGCAATGGCATTTCGGGATTCATCGTAGCTCCACGCGAATGATGCTGACGATCTGCTGCAGCGCATCCTGTACGACGTCGGTATCAGGATGGCGCACGATAATGTAGCCATCGCCTTCGTAGCTGTCGCTCGGTGGCTGACCTTCGTGCGGCAGTTTGGCTTCGACAACGATCGAGCCAAAACGGCGCTGCACTTCGTCAACCCCACTGATGCGGCGAATGCGGCCCTGGCCCTGGCCACGTATGTACGCTGCACCCGCTGCATAGCGGCGTTCAGGCGGGTCAAATTCTCCGAATACCATCAGGCGTGGCCATGCCTCGTAGAAATCAATGTCGTGAGCATACGACAACAACGATGAAAACTGTGCGCCAGGCGGACGGGCGCCGACCTCGGAAATGGCGATATTGCCGCTCGCCAGCCGAAACCACTCCATGTGGCTGAGCCCGGTCTGCAGCCCCAGCGCCTCGATAGCGGCATATCCCGCTTCGCGAATTGGATCAAACTCGGCGCCGCTAATGTCGCGCGGCAGCATGACGCACCACTGTATCCAGTCGTTCTCCAGCACCTCCAGGGGTGATGGCATATAGCGGGATATCGAATGCCAGACGGGTCTCCCATTGATAAATACACTGTCGAATGAGTGTTCGGTGCCGCGCACGAATTCCTCGAACAGGGTGGGGTGGTCGGGATTGGGCGGAAAATGCTGCAGCCAGGTACCGAGATCCGCTGGCTGATCGAGTCTGAAAGTACCTTTTCCTCCCGCGCCTGCGGGGGGTTTTACGACGACCGGAAAGCCAACGCGCTGTATGCACGCCTCCGCCGCCGCACGGTCGCCAACGAGTGCGTGACGTGCACACGGAACTCCCGCTCCGCGCAGGACGTCTTTCATGCGCGACTTGTCGCGGAAGTTTTGCGCTGCTGCGGACGACAGCCCGTCGATGCCGAGCGCTTCCCGTGCAATCGCCAGCGGTACCTGCAGCTGTTCGAGTGCTGCGAGGTAGCAGACAGCTTTGCCGAGCCGCGCCTCCAGCTGCTGCGCGGCTTCGATCAACTGGTCTGGGTTTAACGCATCGGCAATACGCCAGTGGCCTGCGATCCGGGCCCGAATGTCGGCGGGCAGATGCTCCGCCGGGTCCTGGCTCACTACCGTCAGCGCGACGTCCGGCAAGTGGCAGGCGCCGCGCAGGAAGCGGACAGTCGCGTCCATGAAAAATGGCGCGGCGAATATCACGTGCCGAGTCATCTCGCCAGGTCACCTCTTCCGGGAATCAGAGACTTCATCGCGGTTCCCTGCTCGAAAGGCGACAGGACTCGCAAGCAGCTTCCGAACGTGGGAAAGTTGTGTCGATGAACATCAGATCGTACTTGAGAATTGACGGAGTCACAGCTCAATGGATCTTACTGTAAATTCGGTCGGCGTTGCTGCAATAGTAT
>CAMYMP010000252.1 GCA_947259435.1 uncultured Woeseiaceae bacterium | reverse complement strand
ACTTAGCTTGTATTCCTGCGGCGACATGTCACAATCTTTCCCCGTACGGCATACTCATTTGGGTACGGAACTTATGTCTAGTGAGCAATCCGCCTAATACCAACGACACCACTAGTGTCCGGTATCGCAGACCGCGAGCCGGAACCCGTAACCGCGGTGCCGCTGACGCGCTGCAAACCAAGATCGCTGTCGGCGTTCTCGATCTCGACCCGGACTCTTTCCACATACAACTGCAGGCTCACATCGATGAGCTGCCCGATGCGGCCGGCTGCGATTCCGCATTTATCGCGCTGATCTCGGCGGACGGCTCGGAATTCGAAACGGTCATTTCCACCACTAGCGGCTTCGCCCAGTGCAAGCCGGAGGTGCTCAGCGGAGAGGCGATAGACAACTGGCCGTGGCTGCGCAAACGTCTTGGTCACCTGCGGGTCGTCGAGGTGGCCGACACGCTGCAGGGTTCCAAGAGTTCGAAGGCAGAACTCGAACGGCTGTCCGAACTGCATATCGGCTCTATTCTGATGATCGGTTTCTCGGTACATGACGAGATCGCGGGCTTCCTTGCACTGGCCAATGAGCATCCGGTCGAAAGTTGGGACGCCAATCTGCATCTGTTGCTGAAGCTGATCGGTGCGTCACTGGCGACTGGCCTCGAGCGAGCACAGGATCGTGGAGTGCTGAACGAAATGAACGAGCGCAATGAGCTCGTCGCCGCCACCGCGAATGACGGCATCTGGGATTTTGACGGTGAGTCCAAACGCATCAATCTCTCGAGGCGCTGGAAGTCCATGCTCGGCTACGACCTCGACGAAGAAGACGTGCTGCTCGACTGGTATCACCTCGTGCATCCAAACGACATGTCGCGCGTACAGTCCAAGATGCGACAGCATCTCGAGGGCAAGACACCGTTTTTCGAGTCCGTCCACCGCATGAAGCACCAGAACGGTGACTGGCGCTGGATGAGCAGCCGCGCCAAGGCGGTACTCGACAAAAACGGTCGTCTGGTGCGCTTACTCGGTGTCGAAGTCGATATCACGGAGCGCAAGCTATACGAGGAAGCGCTGTTTCGTGAAAAAGAGAGCGCGCAGATAACTTTGCAGTCGATCGGCGACGGTGTCATCACCACCGACGCAAAATGTCATACGGAGTACGTCAATCCGATAGCGGAGGAATTGACCGGCTGGAAGGTTGACGATGCGAGCGGCCGTCCAATCGATGAGATCTTCCGGGGCTTTCATGAAGAGACGTGCGAGCCGCTCGAAAACCCGCTCGCCGTTTCAATTCGGCGAAATCGCTCGATCAAGTCGGTGCGTCCCACGTTGCTGATTCGCCGCGACGGCAACGAGCTCTATATCGAAAGCACCGCGTCGCCAATCCGCGATGGTAAAGGCAACGTGACCGGCGGGGTGCTCGTGTTTCATGACGTCAGCGAGTCACGCGAATTGAATCGGCGGCTCAGTTATCACGCGAGCCATGACATCCTGACGGGACTCGTCAATCGGCGAGAGTTTGAGAATAGACTGGAGCGTGCGCTCAAAAGCGCCAAAGCCCGCGAGACTTCCTACGCATTGTGTTACCTCGATCTCGATCAGTTCAAGATCGTTAACGACTCCTGTGGCCATAGTGCTGGCGACGCACTGCTTGGACAACTCGGTGCGTTGCTGAAGTCGAAGATTCGCTGGCGCGACACGCTTGCACGTCTTGGTGGCGATGAGTTTGGTGTGCTTCTCGAAAGCTGCTCGCTGGAAGAGGCTATGCAGACGGCAGAGTCGTTACGCATGGCGATCAGCGAGTACAAATTCATGTGGGACGACCGCAGCTTCCGCCTGGGCGTCAGTATCGGCGTTGTGCCGGTCTCGGCGGATAATGAAGATGTTGCGGCCCTTCTCAGCGCAGCCGATAACGCTTGCGCGGCGGCCAAGGAAGCGGGACGCAATCGCATACACAGTTTCCAGGAAAACGACATTGACCTCATGCGCCGACGGCGCGAAATGCAGTGGGCAGCGCGCATCAACAACGCACTCGAGGAGAACCGCTTCGAGCTGTTCCGTCAGACCATTCAGCCCTTGCAGGCGGATGAGGAGGGCGCGCATTACGAAATACTGCTGCGTATGCGTGACGAACAAGGCGGCATCATCTCGCCCGGGCTGTTTATCGAGGCTGCGGAACGCTACGGCATCACGCCCAGTATCGATCGATGGGTAATCCGCAGCGCGTTTCGCTGGCTTGTTTCCGAGGCCGATGAGCGTGAGCGTCTCTTACTGTGTTCGATAAATTTATCCGGGCAGAGTCTCGGCGATGAAAAATTTCTGCCGTTTGTCGTCGACCAGTTTCAGATGAGTGGTCTGGACGCAACGAAGGTCTGCTTTGAGATTACGGAAACTGCCGCCATCGCGAGCTACTCTCAAGCCAATCGATTCATCAATGCCTTGAAAGAACTTGGCTGCAAGTTCGCGCTGGACGATTTTGGCACGGGCCTGTCATCGTTCGGTTATCTCAAGCACTTCCCGGTGGACTATCTCAAGATCGACGGCAGCTTTGTCAAAGAGATTCTGCATGACCCGATCGATCGTGAGATGGTGCGTTCGATCAACGAAATCGGGCACCTTACCGGCAAACAAACCATTGCCGAGTTCGCAGAGAACGAAGAGATCATCACGATGCTGCGGGGCATGGGCGTCGACTACGCTCAGGGCTACGGTGTCTCGGAGCCCAAGCGCGTTACACGGGCCGTCGCCTGAAGCGATGATTCGGCGAGTCAGCTGTCAATTAATTGCGATGTTGATTCTGGCTCCCGTGGCCGTGGCGGGGGATGAACCGCGCGAGTGCACCGCGGCTGATTTCGAAATTTACCTCGGCGAGATTCGCACGAAACTGTACGAGAAATGGAAAGTCCCGTATGGGGACACAAGCATCCAGTGCACGGTCCTGATCAAGCAGAATTTTCGCGGCGAGGTCATGGATGTTGGTATTGCCAAATGCACGGATAACGCGCAAATTCACAAGTCGGTGATCAATGCGGCTTATGAGGCGTCACCGATGCCGCGACCGGCCATAAAATCGTGCTTCAAGCGCGACATCATCGTCAAGATCGAGTCGCGAACCCAGATATTCGACTGACGGCAGGCGAGTGATGTTAGCCCACGGTCTGTACAAGCCAGGCCGCGAAATGATTCCAGATTTTTGTGTTCATTATCAGTAAGCCAGCGGGTTGGGAGAGCATTACCGACAGTCCACCCCAAAGCGTAACGCGGTGAATTTTGCCGAAAACACGCTTATCGTAGATTGCCAGAGCGACGATAAACAGACACGCGGATCCGAAGCTAGTGAAAGGAGCGCCGGCCGCAATGAAATCAAGGGGAATCCGAATAATGGCGGCTTCCAGCAGATTGACTGTCGCGAGTAGCATAAGCCGCTTGTGATATTGCGGCCTATTTCGCCATGTGATGGCCAGTCCAACAAGAGCACCAAAAAAGACCATCGCAAGAAACGGCAAAACCAAGAACTGCAACGGTGGAAACGGGACGCCGATAAAACCACCCGGTCGCTGGGCGGCCACCGTGGCGCCGTGAATGCCCAATACCACCACGGCAAGCGCCAGCGCTGCGCCTACCCAGCCGAGAGAGCGGTGCAACGAAACCTGACGCCGCGAAATCAAGAGCGCCTGAGCTACCAGCAATAGCATCCAGGCGGTAAGGAAAGCGC
>CAMYMP010000251.1 GCA_947259435.1 uncultured Woeseiaceae bacterium | reverse complement strand
CATGAGTACAGCTCGAATAATCAAGAAGTACCCGAACAGACGTCTATACGACACTGAAGAAAGCCGGTACATCACGCTTGCCGATGTCAAGAGCCTGGTACTCGACAACACTGACTTTGTCGTTCTCGATAAAAAGGACGGCCGTGACATTACACGACTGATTTTGCTGCAGGTTATCAGCGACCAGGAGCAAAACGGTGCAGCGGTCCTGAGCGAAGGATTTCTTGCGCGTATCATCTGCTGTTATGGCACAGTTCTACCGGATTCTGTTGCCAGACACCTCGAACAGAGCCTTGCGGAATTCATGGCTCAAACACAGAACTCTCTCGACAAAGGTGTCGCCAGCCCATTCCCGGATCGGAGGAAAAATTCCTTGACATCAGGGCCTTAGATGCCCTAGCTTGGAACCTGCAACGGGGATACGCTCCCCCGCCCCCTGTTGCAATGCCTGAAGGGGTTTACACTCCACGGCGGGCCCCCTGCGCAAGCGGGGGGCCATTTTTTTTGCCTGAAAATGACGACCGATACGACAGACGAACGCATAATCCGCAGTGATTTCACGCCTGCCCGCTGGCTAAAACACCGCCATCTGCAGACGATATTTCCCTCGTTGCCATGGGCCTGGCGGCAGCGACCTGAACTGCGCCGAGAAGTCCTGCAATTACCGGACGGCGATGCCACCGCGGTTGACTGGTTGTGCGAAGCTGACCAATTGCCTCAAACTGCTCCGCTGCTGGTGATTCTGCACGGGCTTGAGGGGTCGGCAGAATCCTCCTACGCACGAATGCTCATGCAAGCTGCATTCGAACGTCAATGGCGCCCATGCGTTTTGCATTTTCGCGACTGCGGCGACTACAGAAACCTCCTGCCTCGTCGCTATCACGCCGGCGAAACCAGCGACATCCGCTTTTTCCTGCAACAGCAGCATGCCAAAGGCCACGTTGGCCCAAAACTCGCCGTCGGTTATTCGTTAGGCGGCAATATTCTGCTCAAATACCTCGGCGAATCAGGCGATAACTCGCGGCTTGATGCCGCGGGAGCCGTCTGCGTCCCGCTCGATCTTTATAAATGCGCGGAAGCATTAAATACTGGTTTTTCAAAGATTTATCAAAGATACTTACTAAACAACATGAAAGAGTCCGTGAGTCGCAAATTCGACAGGCACACGGCCGCATTCGACTGGGAACGGGCCATGAAGGCGGAGACCTTCGCCGAGTTCGACGATGCGGTCACGGCGCCACTGCACGGCTTCGAGAATATGGCCGACTACTACGATAAATGCAGTTCCGCGCAATTCCTGCGAGACATCACCAGACCGACTTTGATTGTCAACTCGCTTGATGATCCGTTCATGACGCCCGGCGTCATTCCACATCGCGATCGGCTGTCTGCCAGCGTGTCACTGGAAATTGCAGAGGCCGGGGGCCATGTCGGCTTTATAGAGGGAGGCACACCGTGGCGGCCACGGTACTACCTGCCACGGCGAATACTCGGATTTCTCGAGCAACAGCTCTGACTAGGCGGCCTCGACTTCCTTCATGGAAAGCCTTACGCGACCCTGGCGATCGACTTCGAGAACCTTCACCTTGACGACATCGCCTTCGGACAGCTTGTCACTGACCTTCTCCACACGCTCGTTGGAGATCTGCGAAATGTGCACGAGACCGTCTTTACCCGGCAGAATCGTGACAAATGCACCGAAGTCCATGAGCCTCGCGACTTTGCCCTCGTAGACGCGTCCCACCTCGACGTCAGCCGTAATCAGCTCGATTCGACGAAGCGCCTCCTTGCCTGAAGACCCGTCAACAGAAGCGATACGCACGGTGCCGTCCTGATCAATATCGATTGTCGCACCGGTCTCCTCGGTCATCGCACGAATCACCGATCCACCCTTGCCGATGACATCGCGAATCTTCTCGGGATCGATCTTGAACGTGATGATCGACGGCGCCCATTCGGACATTTCTTCGCGCGGCGAGCTGATGACCTTGTTCATCTCGCCCAGGATGTGCAGGCGTGCGTCGCGGGCCTGAGCAAGCGCCTTATCCATGATCTCCCGGGTTATGCCCTGGATCTTGATATCCATCTGCAGCGCCGTAATGCCGTCGTCAGTACCGGCCACCTTGAAGTCCATGTCGCCGAGGTGATCTTCGTCGCCCAGGATGTCCGTGAGTACGGCGAAGTTGTCGCCTTCTTTGACCAGTCCCATCGCAACACCGGCAACCGGGGCCTTGATCGGCACACCTGCGTCCATGAGTGCGAGACTGGTGCCACAGACTGACGCCATTGAACTGGAACCGTTCGATTCTGTTATTTCCGAGACGACGCGAATCACGTAGCCGAAGTCGTCAAAATCAGGCATTACGGCCTGAATGCCGCGCTTGGCCAGTTTGCCGTGGCCGATTTCACGCCGTTTCGGAGAACCCACAAAGCCGGTCTCGCCGACACAGAACGGCGGGAAGTTGTAATGCAGCATGAAGGGCTCTTTCCGCTCGCCCTCGATTGCATCGATGATCTGAGCATCACGCCCGGTTCCCAACGTCGTCGTAACGATCGCCTGCGTCTCACCTCGTGTAAATATGGATGAACCGTGGGCCCGAGGCAGTACGCTGACTTTCACATCGATCGGCCGCACCGTCTGCTGGTCACGGCCGTCGATACGCGGCTGGCCACTGATAACGCGGTTGCGAACAATGCTCTTTTCGAGCTTGTACAACGCACCTTTCACGTCTTCAGCGGACCATTGGGCATCTTCGCCGTCAGTCAGAGCCGCAACGGCAGCTGCTTTGGCATCACCGACGGCACCCTGGCGTTCCTGCTTGTCAGTAATCTGATATGCAGCCGTCAATCCTGCCTCAGCCTGGCTTGCAACTGCACCCTTGAGGTCCTGATCTTCGGCAGGCGCTTCCCAATCCCATGCTGGCCTGCTGACTTCTGCGGCAAGTTCATTGATCGTGTCGATAGCGACCTGCATCTGCTCGTGGCCGTACATGACCGCGCCCAGCATCACGTCCTCAGCGAGGCCATCAGCCTCGGACTCAACCATGAGTACGGCATCCTTTGTTCCGGCAACAACCAGGTCGAGGGCCGAATTCTCCAGGGTCTCGCGGCCCGGATTCAGAATGTATCCACCGTTGCTGTAGCCGACCTTTACAGCACCGATTGGTCCTGCGAAGGGCATTCCCGAAATGGCGAGTGCCGCGGACGCGCCGATAAGCGCCGGAATATCCGGATCAACGTCCGGGTTTAATGACAACACGGTCGCGATGACCTGAACTTCGTTCTTGAAGCCCTTCGGGAAAAGCGGACGAATCGGACGATCAATCAGGCGACAGACAAGAACCTCTTTCTCGCTCGGACGCCCTTCGCGCTTGAAAAAACCGCCTGGAATCTTGCCGGCGGCATAGGTCTTTTCCTGGTAGTTGACCGTCAGCGGAAAGAAATCCCGGCCTGGATCGGCGGCCTTGCGGCCCACGGCTGTAACGAGTACCTGAGTTTCGGCCATATCGACCAGGACCGCGCCGTCCGCCTGACGAGCAATTGCGCCGGTTTCGAGCGTGACCAGATGTTCCCCATATTGGAACGATTTAATTACTGATTTCACAATATTTCTCAACTTGAAGATGAATGTGGCAATAGCCAGCCGTTGCGATCCCTTCCCGGGAGCGGCACGACTTTAGCCTTTGCCAGAATGACCCGTCGGTTAACGACGAAG
>CAMYMP010000250.1 GCA_947259435.1 uncultured Woeseiaceae bacterium | reverse complement strand
CATGGCGTTACTACGGTGTCGAAACTTTGACGTGCAAACGGTGGATTTGTGGCGTCGCCAAGCACAAATTCAAACTTACTGTCGGCATCATCGCAAAACGCAGCAGGTGCGCTGCAGTGTTGCAATACGCCGGCAGCCGCGTCGTCAAGTGGCGCGATCGGAAATTCATAGAGTGGCACGGGGCACCCCCGGATGACCCGACTGCCGATGAGCAATAACAGGGGGTTGAAGTCCAATGCTACTGACAGTGTTGGTGCGTACTTGCGGTGAAGGTCGTATGGAATCCGGCATGCCCCGGAGCCAAGAGTCAGCACCGAGCCGACTTCATCGCGTTGATCGGCGCGCATCACATTGTCGAGGGCTTCGAAAATTGCTTCATTCTCACCGTTGTTCCAGGCCCAGTCCCGGAATACGTTGTTCGCGTAACTCGTGAGGCCCTGGTTTCTCGGCAGCTTGTCTTGCAGGACGCGGGTCATGGCAGGTACCAGGTCTTCCGCATCCAGCCCGACAGGCGCAAGCAGTGCCGCAATCTGATTGCGGTGTTCTTGATGCGTACTCAAAGTATTTTCAATGCGCTGCCGGGTTGCCGACAGGTATCGCGCATCCGCCAACGCCCTGTTCAGGCGATTGTGTTCGTCTGCATTGGTTTTCAGGAAACCCCTGTAGCGGGCACTCCAATCCAGCTTCGCAGTGTCGGGGTTCGAGAAAAGCCAGGGTATGTGTGCGTCACCATTAGCGAATACAGGATAATCCGCTGTGCAAGTCTGACAGGTCAGCGCACCGTGCGGTTGCAGTACAAGTGCAGCATTCGAGTTACACCGCGGGCAACACAGGCGAGCGAGAAAACCCGCATTCGACGGGATGCCGGTAGTGCCGTCAGTCCGCGCCGCATCGCGAGCGACTCCTGCAATTTGATCCAACGGCATCTCCCTTATCCTGGTTTGTTATCGTCGCCCCCTGGACCATTCGCCTTTAGACAATTGGATCAAAAGCGATGTAAGGATCGACGGCGGCGCCCGTTCCCAAACCGGGGTTGTCGAGCACCTGGCCAAACATCGCCTGTTCACCGTGCAAGCCGAGATAGTTGAGTACCACCATCTCCGCCAGCGTCTCAACGCTGTTGGCGAACGGGCTCGACGACGTTTCGACGTCGCCGCTGGCGCGGAAATAGCCAAGTTGCTGTGATGCAGCACCGTTGCGCAGCACAGGCTGAGCGACAGGGCTGTACACCAGTATGAAGCTCGCCGCCTTTTGGGAGCTGTCGGAGCGCCAGCGGAACTTGGTGGTACCGTTGCCATCGTCCTCCGGTCGATTCGTATCGGCAGAAACAGCCCCGTCGCTGAAACCATAGATCATCAGCGGCTTATTTGATAACGCCGCATATTCCAACGCGGCACCGATCACCTGGCCGATGATGAAGTCCTTGTTGTCGGTTTCAGGTCGCGGATCCTGATGATAATCGCGGCCGCCGTATTCAATCGTACCGGCGCCTGCGTAACCGTTGACCACGACCTTCATCGCAGCAGCCGCCTTGCGGAAATCACCACTGTTGAGTTCGCCGTTCGGAAAAATACTTTGCAGGTTGGCATCAGCGTTTGGATCGAGATCTTGAGGAGTTACAACCGTGTTGTAGGTAGCGGCTGCTTTGTCATAGCCGCATTGCAACAGCTCTTTAGTGGCCTGTTGCTCCGTGATCTTGCCGAGCTTCAATGCGCTCAAGGCAGACGCAGCAGCGGCGACCCGATCGTTCGGGAAATTGTCGTCGGTTACGCCGCCGATCAGACCGATGGCGTCGTTCGCGGATCGGACTCTTGTCGGGCGAAAATCGGGCACGATCATTGAGTCCGGTGCCCGTGACCTGCCGCCGGACGTCGAGTTGTCAGTACCAATCGTAGCCGTGAACTCACCCGAAGAACCGGCGCGAGCGATGCCGTAGATCGGATTGTGCGGATTATTGCCGGTGTCGTTTTCGGAGCGTGCCGGGATAACGCAGCCATTCGTGTTCGCGCGAGTCGCGGCATTGGTCTTGCTCAACATGCCGCGTAACAGGGCGCTGTCTGGATGCATTGCCACGCCGAAGTCTCGATTCACTCCGACAGTGCCGGGAACGATGGCCGATGGCAGACCAAGTTTTGCGTAGCCACTGTTGTCGAGAAAGTCCTCCTGACCCCCGGCACCGCCAACCATGATATTAGACCCGGCGATGTTGGCGCCTCCGCCCTGATCGATCGCAAGAAACGGTATCTTTCCTGCGCCCAGCATGGCGTTGTTGTCAATTACGCAGGCTGCCGTCTGCGCATGTACGGCTTCACTCAGGAGTGTCGCGATACTGGGCAAAAACACCGTGGCAACGCCGCCAATCAGGCCGCGGTTCAGGAACTCCCGACGCGAATGGGGACGGGCATGCCCGGTCTTTTTGCACGATTCCTCGATTTGTTTTTCGAGGCGACAGCGCGCTGCCTCCGCGCGCCGAAATTGCTCTATGTACTTACCCATTGCTATTTCCTTGCTCGAATTTAATTAACCGTTATGACGGCACTCGACAGAACCGCCGAACAGGCAGATTGCAGTACAATCTCACCCTCGGCGCCGTTGCATCCGTTGGCACAGCCGAGGTCATCGATCATTTGTACAATCTCGGTCGTCACCGTGGCCCTGTCTGGTTGACTGGCGATGTCGTCGCCAATAAAGCGGTCGTAGAGTGCCGTCGCGACCTGGTCTTTTGCGTTGCCGTCGATCGCACAGTTGCCAAACAGGTCGTTGCAGTTATTTGTGTCACCGACAACGGCACCGCAGTAGCTGACGGCAAGCCGCTGAATCGCAAGTTGCTGTGCGGGCGCGAACGTCAACGGGTCGGAAGTCGTCGGTAGTGAGCCTTGCACATCGGTGTAAGTTGCGAGCACGGTGTTCGTGTTCGGGTCGATTCTCGTGACGCTCGACATCGCATCGTTCAACTGTGACGACGTGCGCAGGCCATATTCCGAATCGACAATATCCGGCGCAGGCGGAGGTGGCGCGGATGGCGGTGTGACCTCCGCCAGGCCAAGCATGTTGCCAAGCACTTCAAACTCGAGGCGGAACTGATCGTTATCCGCACCGAGCTGCACGGGAACCACAGCACCGAGTGGCGAGAGCTCGGTGCCTGTCTGCAACACCGTCGTATCGATACGGCGGAAGGGCTGCGCGGCAACCGGGACAGTGTCGTTGACGACAATGCGAATGTTCTTGATGGCAATACCCGTGGCGTCGCTTACGAAAACAGGCCTTGCAAACAAATAGCCGGCTGCGTCGAGTTGCGCAGCCTGCATTTCAACGTAAGCGGCCTGGCCAATAATGCTCGACACATCGAAACGCATAGTGACGATGTTCCCCGTACCTGCGTCAAAGTTTTGTCGTACTTCGACGTCCGACAATGCCTTGTTGTGGATGGCAACAAGTTTCAGGACGCCGGCCCAGGGGCGGTCGTCAGTTACTTCATTGCCGAGAACCAGCAGCTGGTTGTCCTGCCAGTCCAGAGTGTCGCCTGCGACGTTTTCCTCGAGACTGAGTTGTCCGTTGATGTAGACCTTGCGTCCCGTGTTACCGTCGAACGTCATGACGACGTGGGTCAGCACGGTATCTACCTGGGGGTCGAGTGCCTCGAGAGCAGGAGTGCCGTTGATGCCGGTGGCCGCACTGCGATTGCGCAGCTGGTAGTAAATGGCGTTTTGGCCCATCGTGAA
>CAMYMP010000249.1 GCA_947259435.1 uncultured Woeseiaceae bacterium | reverse complement strand
ACACCTGCCTAAGGTAGCTCCGACCATTTGACCGCATCCTACTGCGTGTCTGGTCTTACAGGAGTTGTCATGACCACTCGGGCTTCCGGTGCTCTGCCGCTGGATGAAAATCAGACTGACAGGCTAAATAGCGCCGTCGCCGACCTCACGGTACTGCAGTTACAATGGGTTTCCGGCTATGCGGCCGGCCTGGCGGCCGCGGGTGGCGCTTTTCCAACGGCAGGATTTTCGGCAACGCCAGCCACAGAGTCGGGACAGCAGCTTACCGTTCTGTTCGGGTCGCAAACCGGTAATGGTGAGGGCCTCGCCGATGCGGTTTGCCGGCTTGCCCAGGATCAGGGCTTTGCCGTAAAATCGATCAGCCTGGCCGATTTCAAACCGGCCGATTTGAAGCGCGAGTCGCTCGTCACCTTTGTAATCAGCACGCACGGCGACGGTGATCCCCCTGACGATGCCGAGCTGTTCTACGAATACCTGATGTCGGCGAAAGCGCCGAGGCTCCCCGATTTACGCTATTCGGTGCTCGCACTCGGCGACAGCAGTTATGTGAATTTCTGCCAGACGGGCAGGGAATTTGATGCGCGACTGACCGAACTGGGCGCCGAGCGCTTCGTGCCGTTGGCCGAATGCGACCTGGACTACGACGAGGCGGCGACCGCCTGGTCAGACAGTGTTGTTGCGATGCTTCCACGGTTGCTGGACGCCGGTCCGAAGTTGCCGCAGCTGCGTGCCGTCGAATCGGTTTCGGCTTTCGATAGGCAAAATCCGTTTTCCGCCGAGGTGCTGGTCAACCAGAAGATTACGGGGGCCGGCTCGTCGAAGGACGTTCGACATATCGAATTGTCTCTCGAAGGTTCCGGATTACGTTATGAACCCGGTGATTCCCTTGCAGTGAAAGCGGAAAACCCTCCGCAGTTGGTCGACGAGTTGCTGACCGTGCTCGAGTTGGATCCAGAGCTTAGCGTCGATGTTTCCGGTGGTACGGTGAGTTTGCTTGAGGCGCTTTCGAACAATCTCGAGATTACGGCACTCAATCTTGCTTTTCTTCGAACATGGGCCGATTTGAGCGCAAGCGAGCAGCTGAGACGGCTGCTTGACGATGAGCAAAATGCGGTGCTGTCGGAGTTTTTCGACGATCATCAGATTATCGACATCGTGCGTCTGTTCCCGGCTGACATTGACGAACAGGGATTCGTCGACACCTTGCGAAAGCTGAGTCCAAGGTCATATTCAATCTCGTCGAGTCCCAACGCCAATCCCGATGAGGTACATCTCACGGTCGCTGCCGTGCGCTACGATGCGTTCGGTACGCCGCACTGGGGCGCCGCGTCGACCCACCTGGCCGATCGAATCGCCGAGGGAGACAGGGTTCCAGTTTACGTGGAGCCAAACAAGCGATTTCGTCTGCCCGAGCCTGACAGGCCGATTATTATGATTGGGCCTGGTACCGGCGTAGCACCTTTTCGGGCGTTCATTGAGGAGCGTATTGAACAGGGTGCCAGCGGTGACAGCTGGTTGTTCTTTGGTGATCGAAATTCTGATAGTGATTTTCTCTATCAGCTCGAATGGCAGCGGCACCTGAAACGAAAAAACCTGACGCGACTGGACGTTGCATTCTCCCGAGATCAGCAAAGGAAGATCTATGTGCAGCAACGCATTGCGGAGAAATCCGCTGAATTGCATCGTTGGATAGAGAATGGTGCGGCAATTTACGTTTGCGGCGATGCGAAGCGGATGGCGAATGACGTGCACGCCGCCTTGATCAATGTGCTCGAAAAAGAGGGTCAGCTGAATCCTGACACGGCAGAGCTGCGACTCAAGGACCTGCGGAGCGCCGGACGTTACCAACGGGACGTCTACTGATGAGCGACGCGAATCTCAGCGAAGTTGAACACATCAAAGCGGCCAGCCGGCATTTGCGAGGCACGCTGGCAGAGGGTTTGGTGGATCCGCTGACGGCGGCCATTTCCGATCCGGATACCCAGGTATCGAAGTTTCATGGCATCTATCAGCAGGACGATCGCGACATTCGCAGTGAGCGTAAACGGCAAAAACTTGAGCCTGCTTACAGTTTCATGATCCGGGCAAGAATACCCGGTGGTCTCGTGTCTGCCGATCAGTGGCTTGCGATGGACCGGATCGCAACCGAGTATGCGAACGGCTCGATTCGTCTCACAACGAGACAGGCCATACAGTTTCACGGAGTCGTCAAGCGCGAACTCAAGCGGACGATTGCAGCGATCAACCAGTCAACGTTGGATACGATCGCGGCTTGTGGTGATGTAAATCGCAACGTCATGGCGCCATCGCTGCCGGCGCTGTCCTCCATACATCGTCAGGTACAGAGATTTGCGGAGGCGCTTTCCCGGCACCTCATGCCGGCCAGCGGGGCGTACCACGAGATATGGCTCGATGGAAAAAAGATCGAATCATCTCAACCGGAAGTCGAACCCATTTACGGCGATACTTATTTACCGCGCAAGTTCAAAACAGCTTTCGTCGTACCACCGCAAAACGACGTCGACATTTTCTCTCAGGACCTCGGCTTCATAACGATTGTTGAGGGCGGCGAGATCACCGGTTTCAACGTTACAGTGGGTGGTGGCATGGGCATGACACATGGCGATACGGCGACTTACCCACGGCTCGGGGATGTGCTTGGATTCTGCACACCTAAAAATGTGCTCGCCGTTGCCGAAGCTATCGTCACAGCGCAGCGTGACTTTGGTGACCGTAGCAACCGCAAACACGCTAGGTTGAAATATACGATTGACGATCGCGGCCTGGACTGGTTCCGGGCGGAGGTGGAGGATCGCTCGGGCGTTGTGTTCGAAAAAGCGAAGAAATTCAGTTTTGTTGGCAACGGTGACGTTTACGGTTGGCAACACGATGATACGGGTGCCTGGCACTACTCGTTATTCGTGCAAAACGGGCGCATCGTTGACAATGATGGACGGAATTTAATGAGCGGTTTGCGCGCCGTCGCAGAATCGATTCGATGCGAGTTTCGACTTACACCGAACCAAAACCTGATCATCAGCAAAGTAGTGGCGAGTGACAAGGAGCGTGTATTCGGTCTGCTTGCCGAGTACGGCATCGAGAATGGCACGCAGGCAACGCCGCTGCGCCTCAACTCAATGGCCTGCGTCGGATTTCCGACCTGTGGGCTCGCGATGGCGGAAAGTGAGCGCTATCTGCCGAGCCTGGTTGACAAGCTCGAGGCAGAGCTGGCGAGCTACGGGTTGCAGGATGATGCCATTACTATCCGCATGACCGGTTGCGCCAACGGTTGTGCGCGCCCTTACATCGCGGAAATTGGACTGGTCGGCAAAGCGCCAGGGCGATACTCACTGTTTCTCGGCGCGGGTTTCGTGGGTGATCGACTGGGCTCGAAATATCTCGATAATGCGGACGAGCAACAGATTCTGGACACGCTCGCACCGTTATTCCAGCGTTACTCGGCGGACAGACGGAAAGGCGAACACTTCGGCGATTTTCTGGTACGCGAGGCCGTCGTTGCCGAAGTTATAGCAGGACGGAACATCCATGACGGCTGAAGACAGGGTGGCCTGGGCGCTCGAGAATCTTCCCGGTCAGCACATCGTGAGTTCGAGTTTTGGCGCCCAGGCAGCTGTCATGCTGCACCTGGTCACACGACAAAAGCCGGATATTCCTGCTGTGCTTGTCGATACAGGCTATTTGTTTCCGGAAACATATCGCTTTATCGACGAGTTAA
>CAMYMP010000248.1 GCA_947259435.1 uncultured Woeseiaceae bacterium | reverse complement strand
ACGCATTACCTCGAAGAAGCCGAATCGCTGTGCCGCCACGTGGCAATTATCGACGAGGGCAGGATTATCGAGGACGCGCCAATGAGCGCGGTGCTGCGAAAACTGCAGCGCGAGGTTTTCGTGTTGAGCCTGGAAGATCCGTTACACGAGGCGCCGGTGCTCAACGGTTTTGAGACGCTGTTGCGCGACGACCGCGAACTCGAGGTCGACAAGGGTCCGGCGGTCGACCTGAACGACCTGTTTACGCAACTGGACCAGCGCAATATCAGGGTCGTCAGCTTGCGTAACAAAGCCAATCGCCTCGAAGAACTATTCATGCGGCTCGTCGAAAACAAGCAGGACGGTTTCAAAGAGGCCGCGGGACAATGAATTTGGCACTGAACGTCATTGCTCTGAGGACGATCGTGCGCAAGGAAATCGTGCGCGTGTTGCGCATCTGGGTGCAGACTATCGTGCCGCCGGCGATCACGATGACGCTGTACTTCATCATTTTCGGCAATCTGATTGGCCGCCGCATCGGCACCATGGACGGTTTCGACTACATGCAGTACATCGCGCCGGGCCTGATCATGATGTCGGTTATTACAAATTCCTACGGCAACGTCGTGTCTTCGTTTTTTGGCGCGAAGTTCGGCCGACACATCGAAGAAATGCTCGTCTCTCCAATGTCCAACGCGACGATCATCCTTGGTCACGTCGCAGGTGGTGTGCTCCGTGGCGTGCTTGTAGGTCTGCTGGTTACGATCATCGCGCTGTTCTTCACCAGGCTCGAGGTGCGTCATCCTTTTATTACGGTTTCGATCGTGCTGCTGTCGTCAATCGTTTTTGCTCTGGCGGGATTCATCAATGCCGTATTTGCGAAGAAATTTGATGACATTTCGATCGTGCCGACGTTCGTACTGACGCCGCTCACCTATCTCGGCGGCGTGTTCTACTCGATATCGCTGTTGCCGGAGTTCTGGCAGACCGTGTCGCTCGCCAATCCGATACTGTATATGGTTAACGCGTTTCGATACGGCATTCTGGGCACATCGGACATCGGCATTGGCTCGGCCTATGCAATCCTGCTGGTGTTCGTCGTTGTGCTGTTTGCAGCCTGTTACCAGTTGATGCGTCGCGGCGTCGGGATTCGAGAATAGTCATGTGCGGCCGATTCGCTTTCTATTCACCGAGTGAGGCAACAGCTGCGCTGTTTGGTGCGAGCGGTTCGCTGCAAATGAAACCGCGCTATAACATTGCGCCTACACAGGACGTTGCGGCGATTCGTAACGACGCGGCAGGTGGCCGCGAACTGACGGCTCTCCGGTGGGGCCTGATTCCATTCTGGGCAAAAGATCCGTCGATCGGTAATCGCATGATCAATGCGCGGGCCGAGACCGTCGCCGAGAAACCCGCTTTTCGCGCGGCTTACCGGCGCCGCCGCTGTCTGGTGCTGGCCGATGGTTTCTACGAGTGGCACAAAGAAGGATCCGAGAAAACGCCGTATTTTATTGTCCTGGATAGCGGCAAGCCATTTGCTTTCGCGGGCCTGTGGGAAAGCTGGCAGAGCAAGGAAAACGACGAATCCATCCAGAGCGCCACGTTGCTTACCGCGGAAGCGAATGACTTCATGAGCTCCCTGCATCATCGCATGCCGGTGATCCTCGAGGCCGAGACGGCAGATCGCTGGCTTGCCGGCGACGATGACGCCGTCGAATATGCCCTTGGCCACGGGCCAACGCTCAAAGCATGGCCTGTCGATCGCCGCGTAAACAACCCCCGCAATGAGGGCGTAAACCTGATCGACGCAGCGGGCGCCGTCATCAAGTCTTGACGGCGGGAACCGGCGTGTAAGGTTGCGCCGCGACGAGCAGAGTGCCGGGTCCGCCATGCACTCCAAGGCCCGAGCCTAGCTGAGTTACGGACAAGCGCTCGATATTCGGAATCTTTTCGCGCAGCGAGCGCTCGACGGCAGTCGCGTCGTCGGGACAAACGGCGTGGGCGATTGCGATATTTACAGCTGGATACGCGCGACAGCCGCGAGCGACAAGGCGTGCAAATTTCTTGATGCGGTTGCGCCTGCCTAAAAAAAAGTGGCCGGTCGCGATGCGGCCATCGGTTCGTGTTCGCAATACAGGAGTTAGGCGCAGGACTTCCGCGACGGTTTTCACCCACGCGGGAAGACGGCCACCACGTACCGCGTAACGCAGATCTTTGAGCAAAGCGTAGGTATGCGTATTCGGCACCAGCTCTTCGATCGCCGCTATCGTTGCGTCGACGTCCAAACCGGCCTCTGCACATTCGGCGGCGAAAACGATCAGTTGTCCTTGCCCCAGCGACGCATTGCGTGAGTTGATGACGTGAATCCTGCCTGGCGCGTTGGTTCGCTCGGCGGCAGAACGAGCCGCCTGATATGTACCGCTCGCGGCGGCGGTGAGATTTATCGAAATAACGTCAGCGAAATGACTTGCGAGAAACTGAAACTGGCGTCGAAAATCTCCGGGAGCCGGCTGCGAGGTCGTCGGATGATTGGGGTTCGTTGCAAGTTCCGAGAAGAACTCTTCCGCTGTGATGCTGACCTTGTCGAGATAGCCACGGTCGCCAAACTGGATACGGCAGGGCACCATGTGAATGTCGAGTCGTTCCATGTCCTCGTCGGCAATGTCGGCAGCCGAATCCGTGATAACTGCAAACTTTTTCGCCTCGTCGTGATGACTGCTGTGAGTCTGCCGATGCATGTCGTCTGCTTTTTCGGCGCTCACGTGTCCGTAGCGGCGGCCAATTTCGAAAACGAGCTCGGGGTCATTTACGTGCACATGGATTCGGGCTTTGCGCTTGGTGCCTGCCAGCACGAGCGAATCGCCAAGCTCCGCCAGCGCTTCGCGCAGTTTACGGCGATCGATGTCGGGTCCCGTTACGATACATTCCGTGCAGTAGCGAAATTCGGAATCATCAGCAGGCCCGACGGTCATCAAGAGAGTCGCATCACCGTGCAAAACGGAAAGGTCGGGTTCCGCAGCGACGCGCCCGTGCCGGATGTACTCGCTCATGCCTTCGATAAGTGCCACAAAACCCTTGGCACCAGCATCGACCACGCCGGCCTTACGTAATACATCGAGTTGCTCAGTCGTTTTCGCAAGAGCGTTATTAGCGCTTTGTAAGGCCACATCGATCAGTGACGGGAAATCACCATCGCGGGCGCCGCCAAGCTGCTGCGCAACGGTATCAGCAAACGCCGCGATCACGGAAAGGATCGTTCCTTCACGGGGCTTTGACATCGCGTCATGTGCGTACTCACTGCCCTGACTAATCGCATTGCTGAATGTGTATGTCGTGAACCGCGTCAGCTCGCCCGCCGAATCGCTGACGCCCTGAAAAAACTGCGCGACGATTGCCCCCGAGTTGCCTCTCGCTCCGTCAAGCAACGCATCAGCAGTCGAGGCCAACATTGTTCCAAGGTGTTTTTGATCCGGGCTTTTTAGCACCGCTAGTGCAGAACCCAGGGACAGACTCAGGTTTGTGCCCGTATCGCCGTCTGCGACAGGAAATACATTGATGCGATTCAGGAAGTCCTGTTCGTCGATGACACGGTGAATGCCAGATACAAGCGCATTGGCCAGCGCATCGCCATCAAGATAGTCTGTGACGGCAGCGCATCGCCATCAAGATAGTCTGTGACGGGCTCGCTCAAGCGGGTAGCTACTCGCGCGGCAACAGAAACACCGTGCCCCGATGCTCGAGTATGACGCCATCGGCTGTGATCTCGGTTACGAGCGGACCTTCCTCCAGCTGCGACCCTTCGCGATGTTTCACCATATTAATGAACACGAAGCGTTCGGCAGCTTTGTCGCTGTAGACGTGGATATCGAGATGCAGGTCTGTTATCTGCAGACTGCCGTCAAGGCGAAGTTCGTCGATCGTCGGCACACGATCGGTCGAGGAAAAGGCGGCCCGCCTGGCCGGCGCTTGTTGTTTGCGTGGCGGCGGATCGTTTACAGTTTCCTCGATCGGAGGCGGTTGGTTCTGCTTCGCCACGGCGATCTTCTCTTCGAACGAGGGCTCCGCGATTTGCGGCGTTTCGACCGGCGCTTTTGCGACGGCCGGAGCCGCGCCGGGCGCGTTATCGGGGCGCATCAGGAGGCCGACCAGGATGGCGGCGTTCACCAACAGCAACAAGGCCAGAATCCACAGCCACTTGAAGGACTGTGGCTCGCCAGAACCCGACGGCACGCTCGAAAACTCACCGCCAGCCTGCTGCTGCCGCTCGGTTTCCGATTTCTTCAATGCGTCGAGGATAAAGGACATGCCCTACTCCTGAGCCAGTCGCGGGATCGTCAGTCGCGGCGTACCGTCCGGCGCGAGAAGCGTGTTGATGATGATCTGTGTCTGGTGTCCTGCCAGGCCGTCGACATCGAGACGGTGGTCGCGCTGGAATGCACGCACTTGTTGCTGCAGATCGCGGTCGAATACGTCGGAATCGATTGCCGCCGTTCGATAGCGCTCGTCGATCGCCGCCAGACTCTGCCGCAACCAGATGACACCCGGGCCGCTCGAACCGGGACCCAGCGCGACCGAATCCCCGTTCGGCGGCCGCCATAGCAACAGGTACTGGCCGAACCACATGTCGGAAACTTCGCTGACCGGATGTGTGACCGTCACCCCGCCGATCGAAAGTTCGGCGGTGTTTCCCTCGACAGCCAATAACACGACGTTATGGGCGGCGCCCGTGCTGTCGACGAGGGTCAGGACCGCCGGACGGTCGAACT
>CAMYMP010000247.1 GCA_947259435.1 uncultured Woeseiaceae bacterium | reverse complement strand
GTGCCCTGTCTACTATGCTTGTAATTGTAGTCCTCTGATCCAACCTTTATATATAGGTAGGTGTACGGGCATTTATGACGATGGATGGACACAGCACCAGGTACTGGCACCGGCTAGATGACGGCCGCTTGCAGTGCGACGTCTGCCCGCGATTCTGCAAGCTTCGCGACGGCCAGCGCGGGCTGTGCTTCGTCCGCGGCAGCGCCAACGGCGAGATCGTATTGACGACCTATGGCCGCTCGTCCGGCTTCTGCGTCGACCCTATCGAGACGAAACCGCTCAACCACTTCCTGCCGGGCACACCGGTACTGTCGTTCGGCACTGCCGGCTGCAACCTGGCCTGCAAATTCTGCCAGAACTGGGATATCTCAAAATCCCGCGAATTTGACCTGCTTCAGGATACGGCTTCACCCGAGGCTATCGCTACGGCGGCCGTCGAGACGGGCAGCCGCAGCGTTGCCTACACCTACAACGACCCGGTGATCTTCCTCGAGTATGCGGTCGATGTCGCCAAAGCCTGCCACGAACGCGACATCAAAAACGTCGCGGTCACGGCCGGCTATATCACGGCGGAGGCCCGCGACGAGTTTTTCGAGCACATGGACGCCGTGAATGTCGATCTCAAGGCCTTTACGGACCGTTTCTACTGGAAGATCTGCGGCGGCCACCTCGGGCCCGTACTGGAGACACTCGACTATTTGCGGAACGAAACGGAAATCTGGGTCGAACTGACCACGCTACTGATTCCCGGCGAGAATGACTCGGCCGCCGAAATCGACGAAATGACGCGGTGGATTGTCGAGCATCTGGGCCCGAATGTGCCACTGCACTTCACGGCTTTCCACCCGGACTGGAAGATGCTGGATACGCCGAGTACACCTATCGAGACCTTGACACGCTCACGCGGGATTGCGATCAGTAACGGCATGCGCCACGTTTATACCGGCAACGTCCACGATTACCGAGGTTCGAGCACCTACTGCCACGGCTGTGGCGAACTGCTGATCGGCCGGGACTGGTATGAACTCTCAGGCTGGAAACTCACAGTGGACGGCGCTCAGGCGAGATGCGCGTCCTGCGGGACGCAGATTGCCGGCGTGTTCGAAGCAAAGCCCGGTTCCTGGGGTTCGCGTCGGCGACCCGTCCGTATCGCAGCCTGACGGCTTTGTCTCGATCTTTTCGAAGAAAGATCAATAACGCTATGAATTAGTTGTTATTTATACCGGCTAGTTCGTAGTGCCCGCCTTTATCGAGCGCCCGCTTGTAGGCCGGACGGGACCTTACTCGCTCCAGGAACGCGGCAAGCCTCGGGTAGTCATCTTCGAGGTCCGTGCGCACCTCGGCAGCCTCGACCGCAAAACTCATTTGCACATCTGCGCCCGTCAAATGGTCGCCGCAGAACCAGGTCGAGTGCTGCAGCTCCGACTCCATGAAATCGAGGTTACGCTTGACGTTGGCATCGAGAAAGTTATCGCGAACTTTCTGGGCTATACCTCTGGCGACGGGTTTCAGGAAAAACGGCATGTCCGCCGATGCAATGCGCGCCAGGACAACAGACAACAGCATGAGTGGCCCAAACGTACCCTCGGCATAATGCAGCCAGTAAACATACGCCCGGTGCTGCGGCGTTTCGTGGGATGGCAGCAGCGTGCCCGTATCGAACTTCGCCAGCAGATACTCGATGATGGCCCCGGACTCGGCAACGGTTATTTCGCCGTCGGTGATTACAGGCGATTTGCCGAGCGGATGAATCGCCCTGAGCTCGGGCGGTGCGAGGCTCGTCACTTTGTCGCGTCCGTAGCGTTTGATTTCGTAGTCGGCGCCGAGCTCTTCGAGCAGCCAGAGAATACGCTGTGAGCGTGAGTTTTCGAGGTGGTGAACTGTTAGCATCGTCATCTGCCGGTTGTGTTTATGTACCAATGGTATCACCGTCGGCAGAATTCAAGATTGGCATTTTGGAGAACGATTCATGCAGGTTGCGCTGTTTGGTGGCACGGGCTTTGTCGGCGGCTATCTCATCGACGCTCTGCTTGCAGCCGGCCACACCCCTTCGCTGCTGGTGCGCGAGGGCAGCTCAGGCAAATTGCGCAATGCCGCAAGGTGTCGCGTCACCGAGGGCGATATTTCATCGGTGCAGGCGATCGAGGCCACGCTTGGCGGCTGCGATGCCCTGATTTACAACATTGGTATCCTCAAGGAATTTCCACGACGCGGCATTACGTTCGAAGAGCTGCAGTATCGCGGTGTGGAGCGCGTCGTCGAAGCCGCCAAGCGCTGCAATGTATCCCGCGTTCTGCTCATGAGCGCGAACGGCGTGAAACAACCGGGAACCAGGTATCAGGAAACCAAGTACCGCGCCGAGCAGCTGGTCAGCAACAGCGGACTGCAATTCACGGTCTTTCAGCCCTCGGTGATTTTCGGGGACTCCCGCGGATTGCAGGAAATATCCAGCCAGCTGTATAACGACCTCGTCAAACCGCCAATCCCGGCCGTCGGTTTTCACACCGGATGGAGCCCGAAAGGCAATGGCGTAGTCCTGTCGCCGGTACATGTGAAGGATGTCGCAGACGCATTTGTGGCAGCACTCACAAATGACGAAACCATCGGCAAGACCTACGTCCTGGGCGGACCCGAGGTTCTGACCTGGTCGGAAATGATCCGTCGCATCGCCGCCGCAACCGGTCGCGACAAGTGGATCCTGCCGATGCCGGTTGGTTTCATGAAGTTCGGGGCAACGCTATTTGACTGGCTGCCGTTTTTTCCGGCAACGCGCGATCAGCTCACGATGCTTGCCGAGGGTAACGCGGCCGACCCGGCCGATATCGAGTCGCTAATCGGCCGGCCGCCCGAAGCATTCACGCCCGAGAATCTCGACTATCTGCATTCCAGCAGTGACTGAAACGTTTCGTTACAAATCTACACGTTTCTGAGACGTCTTGTCTGGGCTGCTGCGATAACGTGTCTCGCAGTTGTCACCCCCACCCCCAATCAGGAGTTTTCAATGACACGTTTAATTCAAAATTCTTTAATCACAATAGTCGCTTCCACGGCAGTCTTTGCATCCGCAGCCATCGCAGGCCACCATGCGGAAGGCAAGGCCAAGGCGGCCGACATCGTTGACACCGCCGTCGCAGCCGGCCAGTTCAATACGCTTGCGGCAGCACTCGACGCCGCTGACCTCATCGGAACGCTGAAAGGCGACGGTCCGTTCACGGTGTTCGCACCGACCGACGAGGCCTTTGCCAAGCTACCCGAGGGCACGGTCGAGTCCTTGCTGTTGCCTGAGAACCGCGACGAGCTGATCGCTATCCTCACCTACCACGTCGTACCGGGCAAAGTACTCGCGAAAGACGTCGTCGAGCTAAGCAGCGCTACGACCGTTAACGGTGGTGACGTGATGATCGCGGTAGAAGACGGCAGTGTGCGAATCGACAATGCGACGGTAGTAGCAACCGATATCGCCGCAAGCAATGGTGTAATCCACGTCATCGACTCGGTAATACTGCCGAACTGAGCTGAATATGTAGCGGTACAAGGACGTACCGCTGCAGTTTTCAAGGCAATTCCAATCCTGTAGCTGCAAAGAGGCGATGGTCGAGATCGGCTAGCCGTTCAGCGGTTTGCGCGACAACTAGTATTCGATTGCCTGGCCGTCCCAGGCAAAAAATCCACCGGAATCGTCTGCCGTCAGACCATCAATAACCTTGAGAAGATAATCTGCCGACTGTGCCGGCGTGAATAC
>CAMYMP010000246.1 GCA_947259435.1 uncultured Woeseiaceae bacterium | reverse complement strand
AGCTTCGGGCGGTCTGCTGTTCCAGCGGCCGAAAACGCATTCAGGGATTGCGACGCCATGCTTGCTGTCGGCACGCGCTTCGCAGAGATCTGCACGGGGAGTTACGGCTCAGTGCCGCCCGAGGATCTCGTACACGTAGACATCAACCCTGAAACACTGAATGTGAACTACCCGGCGAAAGTCGCTATAGCGGCTGATGCTCGCGACGCGGTGCCCGCGCTGGCGAACGCTATTTGTGACGTTGGCGATCCCAGGGACAGCTCGGCCACGTATCTGCAAATTGCCAACGACAAAGCTGTTTATCGCAAAGAATGGCATGACCACGACAATGGTGACCGCGTCAGCCCGTCCCGGCTATTCGATGCGCTGCGCGAGCGGCTGGACGACGACGCCATCGTGATTGCCGATGATGGTAACCATACTTTCCTGACCGCCGAGCTGATGCCGATAAACGCCGGCGGTTCATTTTTCTCGCCGACCGACTTCAATTGCATGGGCTACTGTGTCCCCGCCACGATCGGCGCGAAACTTAGCGCACCTGGCAGACAGGTCGTGGGCATCGTCGGTGACGGCGCGTTCCTGATGACCGGGCTGGAGTCGGTCACCGCCGCCGCCAACGAACTCGGCGTCATCTGGTTCGTTTTTAATGACGGCGAGCTCGCACAGATCGCGCAGGCCCAGGAAGTCCCGTATCAGCGCAGCACCTGCACGACGATTGGCAGACTCGACTATGAAGCATTTGCCAAAGCGACGGGCTGTGCTTATGTCGGCATTCAAACAAACGACGACATTGCTGCAGGCGTATCGTCCGTATTCAAGAGCGCTGCCGACAACAGGCCGGTTGTCGTGGATGTGCGCATCGACTATTCAAAAAAGACCCGGTTTACCTTGGGCACCCTCAAGACGAACCTGGACCGCTTCGATACGCGAACCAAGGTCCGCATGATCGGGCGTGCCCTGTACCGCAAGGTATTTGGGTCATGACGCACCGCATCGAGCGCTAGGACACGCGGGGATGTAGTCACCCGCGCGCGTCCTGAATCTGCGTCAGAATTCCAGTTCGAATTCAACCTCCGTTGCCGAGATAGCGGTGTCGGATATCTCGCTGCCCTTGGCTTTGACCAACGCGTTGGGTGCCAGCTGGTTGAAGAAGTCGGTCGACGAAATGACGGCGTCATTGACATCCCGGAAGATAGTCCCAGCACCAGTCTGGATGGTGACGCCAAGAATCGTGAAAGATGGTTCACTGATCGTTTCGACGAAGCCCTGCAGTATCGATTCGGTATCGGCATCATCGCGTTCCAGAATCGTCGCGAGAATATCGCCGCTGCCTGCGGGGAACTCGCCGCCGCGAACTTCGATGTAATCACCGGCATTGATATTGGCCAGTGTCAGCGGACGGACATCCGCGCTGCTCTTGTCTTCGAGTCGTGTCAAGGCATCAACACTTACTGTTATGCCGAGCATTACGAGCGAGTTGGCCCCCACGTTGACCGAGTCGACGTCCGCCGTCGCTCTTACGGCCTTCGCCCTGCGGATATCCACTTTGGTGGCGACCAACACACCACTACTGTTCACGTCACCCTCCACTTCAACCTTGATGTTGAGCCCGAGGTCACCTTCGACACCACCTTCGTACACAGTACTCGCAGTGGTTGTTACCGGTAATCCCGTAACATCGAAGTCCTGTGCCGACGCAAATCGTGTGATGAAGCCCTGGATTTCGACGTGCACTCCATCAGCGACGTCGGGTAATGCATTTTTCAGCTCAACTTTGGTGGCAACGAGTTCTCCGTCTATATTCAATGACATTCCTTTCGCTTCGACGAAATCTCCGTCACTGATCTGGCCTCCGGAGAAGTTGTCCAGCGTTGCGCCGCTGTAATCGACCACAAGGTTATTGATGTTGAAAAGGAAATTAGCCATATCGTGACCGCTGACGATACCCAGTACTTCGAATTCGGTGCCTGCAGGTTTCAGTTCAATGCGAGTCGCCGTGATACGACCAGCGGCATCAACGAGGCCACTGACTTCAACGATGTCATCAACGTTAAGACCGTCGATCGAAGTCGGATTGATGCTGTCGTCGAACGACGTCTCCGGATCGATCAGGATGGTTTGTCCGAGAACGACGATCTGGCTCAGCGCGAGATCGATACTCTGAACCGGTCCTTTAACGTTGTCGTCGAAGTTGACCTCATCGGCATCGCCGTCAATTCCATTGTCGTCGATTGTGCCGCTGACCGTAATGACCTGGCCAACACTCAAGTCGTCTTGCGAGCCTGAAAGGCCGTTAACTGTGAATACAGCCGAGCTGGTGTCATAGCGCACACCGTTGACGACGACGCTGCCGAAGGTTGAAATCGGGCCCATCGCAATGCCGGTACGACCGATGCCACCGACAGGCGGCGGCGGGGGCGGATTGACAATGGGTGTGCCACCACCGCTGCCGCCGCAGCCTGCTGCAAAAGCGAGGATAAAGCCGAGAATAATCAGTTTGATGTTTTTCATGACTACGTACCTTTGGGTAACTGTCCTTCAATTGCATAGACGCCGAGGCCTAGTCGGACAGGGGTGGTTTCTGAATCGTTGGGGTCGAGCCGATGCCGGCTGAGCCAGTCATCGACCTCTTCGAGAAATTGTTGTCCGCGCTCGTCGAGATAGGCGCCGAAATCTGCGACCGCCTCGGGATGTATGCGATCGTCGACTGCAAAACCCTCAAGCCGACGCTTGTCGGTATCGCCCGTTACGTTGTTGCTCAGCGTATTGGCGTGGTCAAACAGGTTGGTGCCAAAAAACCGAATGCTGCCCGGGTCCATTTCTACCGGCATGTGATAACGGCGCTTGGCGACATAGTCGCCTCGGTTGTCCTTTTCGACAGATCCGGCGTTGAGGAGCTCGCGAAGCAGTGTCTGTTCGGGCGTATCCCCGCCGTAACTGTGGAAAAGAGACTCGAAACTTGGCGCATTTCCGTCCGGCCTCAGTGCGAGCGGCTTGCCGTCGCCGCCGACATAGGCCGGATCCTGGTGCCAGCCTGACAACAGACGCGTCGCGTCGGTGGTCTTCGGCGAGGCCGAAGTTGCAGGCTCGGCGAGTAGCTCGCGTTGTCGCTTCACTTCCTTGCGCGAAATACCGGTCAATATCGACACACGGGACACGTTCGTGGGACGCCCGCGAATGCCGAATTCGTCGCTGGCTACGGAGACGAATACCGCCTTCGAAAGCTCCGAGAATTCTCGCCAGGTCATGCCGCATTTCAGGACGACAGAAGCGATGGGCCTCAAGAGGGCGTGGCAGGATGAACGCAGGGTGCTGTTGATGTCGGTATCCATATTTGGGGCAGTATACCCCAATTATGGTTGATGTCAACGAACAAAGGCTGTTTTTACGGTTTTTGCTCCAAAACCAGGTATTTGCTGGGATGCCGGTCGAGGGCGTTGTTCTCGAATCCCGCGATTCCGGGGCGGACCAGGTGCTTGCTGACAAAGAAGTACAGCGGCGCAATTGGATAGTCGGCCAGCAATACGGATTCTGCCCTGGTCATATGGACAACACGGCTCGCTAAATCTATCTCTGAGGAGGCAGCAGCGAGCAAACGGTCATATTCGGGGTTAGCGTAAGCTGGCAAATTTTGCGGGTCACCTGACCGAAAGATATTGGTAAACGTCGATGCATGGTTATAGTCGCCGAACCAGGCGAAGCGCATGACCTGCCACTCCGCCCGATTGTCACGAGTCTGGAGAAAGTAC
>CAMYMP010000245.1 GCA_947259435.1 uncultured Woeseiaceae bacterium | reverse complement strand
GCCCAATTCCAATCAGCCCAAGTCCTAACAAGCCGAGGGTACCGGGTTCGGGGACCGCTGCTGCACGTTTAGTAGCTGTCAGACTAGACGTCATTTCGCGGATCTCTCCGCCATTTATGCTCAGCCGAGATCGGCCGTCGTTCCCTTGAAACTGAATTCGGTCATCCCCCCAAAACTGCGCTTCGGTGCTTCCTACTATGCCGGTGACCGGGAAAGACTCGGAGCCCACATCGAAATTGAAATTGAATGGATCTGTCGGGTCCCCATCCCAAAGCCATGAAAGAGAACCACCGAAGTCTGCGGTGGAGATTACCAACGACAGCAAGTCCGCGTCCGAGACGAATCCATCCGCTGCAGAAGCATCGTCGTAGGTGAATACGCCAGTCACCGTGCTTCCATCAACCCCGGACCACAAGATGTCATAGGTGATGATTTCCGCATTGGCGGCAAATGGTGTGGTAACCAGAAATGCAGCGATTATTAGTTTTATTTTTCGCATGGTCGTGTTCCCCGAGATTTATTCTTTGCATTAACAATCAAGCAATTGTCGTGCCGGATTGCAATCTCAGTTAAGTATCAAGAGATTAGGACTGCATCGAGTTAGCGCAGGTTACGTTCTGTAAAGTATTTCGACATAATCTCACAGTCATTTGGTCTGTTTTTGGCCGAAACCGGATTGGGACTCTGAACGACCCGGTCTGGTTGCAAACGCCAGATTTTGTTAAATCTGTGACCTGTCCGACACTTGTCCAGGGTTTCACGACTGCATAATCGGGGGACCTAAAGCTTGGGTCAGCGTATGCGGAGGTTGCCAATGGGCGGTTCATTGATTTGGACAGTGCTTTTCCTGGGCAACGTAGCCTTGCTATGGCTGTGGGTGAACTACGTCATCAAGGTACTGAAGGGAGAGTGTCCACACTGCGGCAAGTGATCAGTTCTGCCGTTTTGGCAGGCAGACCACATCAAATCTGCTCTCAGCCGAGAGCGGACGGTGGCCTTTCGATTCCAGTTTCTAGTTATCTGCCGGTTGTCGCGGCAAACTCATCTGCAAAACGGCATAGGCGACGATAGCCGACAACGCAGACCCGACAAGAACGCCGAGACGATCGCCGCTGAAGTAGTCACCGCTGCCGTGCTCGAAGGCCAGCCCGGCGATAAACAGACTCATCGTGAATCCGATGCCGCAGGCAAAAGAAACCCCGACAAGCTGCGGCCAGCTGACGCCGCGTGGCAGCCGCACCCACCGCAGCGCCACGGCGATACCGACAAACAGGAGTATTCCGATTGGCTTGCCGACGAAAAGCCCGGAAATGACGCCGCTCGTTACCGGGTGCACGAGGTCGTTGACAGACGTCCCTGAAAAAGAGAGCCCGGCGTTCGCAAAAGCGAAGATCGGCAGAATTGCAAATGCCACGGGTCCGTGAAGATCGTTCTCGAGTTCTCGCAGCGGCGAACGTCCGTCTGCGTCCCTGATCGGCACACACAACGCTATCACCACGCCGGCCAGCGTCGCATGCACGCCTGACTTGAGTACGGCAACCCACAGGACAATGCCAAGAAGGATGTATGCAGATGTCCGGCCCACGCCCATGCGGTTCATCGTAACCGCAATGATGATTGCACCAAGACCAAACATCAGGGCGAATAGTGACAGATCTTCCGAGTAAAAGAACGCGATGATGACGATCGCGGCGAGATCGTCGAAGATCGCCAGCGTGAGGAGGAAGATCTTGAGTGCTGTCGGCACGCGGCGGCCGAACACGCTCAGCAATCCGAGTGCAAACGCGATGTCGGTGGCCACAGGAATCGCCCAGCCGTCCATAGCGACCGGGTCTCCCCAGTTGAACCAGGCGTAGATCGCGGCCGGCACGACCATTCCTCCAAGGGCGCCCAGGCCGGGGAGTACAACCTGAGACGCGGACGACAATTCGCCTTGTACGATCTCTCGTTTGATTTCGAGCCCGATCAGGAAAAAAAAGACCGCCATCAGGCCATCGTTAATCCAGAGGAAAAGCGGCTTATTAATGGCGAGGGCGCCGACCTGAACCGCAACGGGGGTGTTCAGGAATGCCTCGTAGAACGCGGCAAACGGTGAATTCGCGATAAGCATTGCCAGCAGCGCAGCAATCAGGAGAAACACGCCTCCCGCGGATTCGAGCCGCATGAAGTCTCTGACCGCTTCCAGCGGCCCGGCGGGCTGTGTATTCATCGCGTTCGTCATGAAGCGAATAGTGAAGAAAAACGGCGAATTTGCAAGACAAGAGCATGCGCATGGCGGGGCGCAAAAGATTGCTTGACGCCGACCACCATTTTTACCGGATAATGCGCCCTCGTCGAATCACCTGACACAGCAATGGCGCAATACATCTACACCATGAATCGCGTGGCCAAAGTGGTCCCGCCGAAACGCTTTATTATTCGCGACATTTCTCTGTCTTTTTTTCCGGGCGCCAAAATCGGCGTGCTGGGTCTCAACGGTTCGGGCAAGTCGACGGTTCTGCGCATCATGGCTGGCATCGATACCGAATTCGATGGCGAAGCCCGGCCGCAGCCCGGCATCAAGGTCGGCTACCTGCCGCAGGAGCCCGAGCTCGATCCCGATAAAGATGTACGGGGCAATGTCGAGGAAGGCGTTGCCGAAACGATTTCTCTTGTCGATCGCTTCAATGAAATCAGCATGAAGTTCGCCGAGCCCATGGACGACGAGGAGATGAACGCGCTCCTCGAAGAACAGGGCAAACTGCAGGATGCAATTGACGCGGCCGGCGCATGGGAAATCGAGCGCAAGCTCGAGATTGCGGCCGATGCGTTGAGACTGCCGCCCTGGGATGCCGACGTGACCAAGCTGTCCGGCGGTGAGCGACGACGGGTCGCGCTATGTCGTTTGTTGTTGTCACAGCCCGATATGCTATTGCTCGACGAGCCCACGAACCATCTCGATGCCGAGTCGGTGGCCTGGCTCGAGCGATTCCTTGATGAGTATCCGAGCACGGTCATTGCCGTTACGCATGATCGTTACTTCCTAGACAACGTCGCGGGGTGGATTCTCGAACTCGATCGCGGCCACGGCATTCCATGGGAAGGCAACTATACGTCCTGGCTGGAACAGAAAGAGGCGCGCCTTTCGAACGAAGAAGCAGCTGAGAAAGCACGGCAAAAAGCCATGCAGTCCGAACTCGAATGGGTGCGCTCGAATCCCAAAGGCCGGCAAGCGAAGTCCAAGGCGCGCTTGCGGCAGTTTGATGAGATCTCGTCCCCAAAGTATCAGCAGCGCAATGAGACCAACGAAATCTACATTCCGCCCGGCCCGCGACTCGGCGACCTCGTCGTTGAGGTCAATGACCTCAAGAAAGGTTTTGGCGACAAGCTGCTGATCGACGGCCTGAGTTTTCAGCTTCCGCAAGGCGGCATCGTCGGCGTCATAGGCCCGAACGGCGCCGGCAAGACGACGCTGTTCCGCATGATCAATGGCACCGAAAACCCGGACTCAGGATCGATTCGCCTCGGCGAAACGGTGCAGATCGCCAGCGTTGACCAGTCGCGTGACAGCCTCGACGACAGCAAGACTGTCTGGGAGGAGATCTCTGACGGCCAGGACCTGATCAAGGTGGGCAACTACGAGACGCCATCCCGACGCTATGTCGGGCGCACCTCGCAAAGATGCTGAAGTCCGGCGGCAATCTGCTGATGCTCGACGAGCCAACCAACGACCTCGATGTCGAGACGCTGCGCGCGCTCGAAGAGGCGCTGCTCGAGTTTCCGGGCTCTGCGGTTGTGATCTCGCACGACCGCTGGTTCCTGGACCGCATTGCGACGCATATCCTGGCCTTTGAAGGCAATAGCGAGGTGGTCTGGTTCGCTGGGAACTACGCCGACTACGAGTCGGACCGCAAGCGGCGCCTCGGCGCCGATGCCGACAGCCCGCATCGTATAAAATACAAGCGTCTAGATACTTAGGGAGCCCACGATGAACGTGCTAATTGCCGCCAGTGCATTGCTCACGCTCATCGGCCTGCTTTTTCTGGTATCGATGCTGCGCCACTTGCGCCGCGGCCGGCTGCTGCGTGCCGGCGGGTCCGCCACGGCTTGCGCCGCATCGGTCGGGCTCGGCACAGCCGGTATCCTGATATTCATGAGCTACCTGGGGTACGAGCGCCTGACCGACGAACAGCTGGTAGGCGTCATCGAGTTCTCGCAGTCTGCGCCGGAAGACTACACGGCGCGGCTCATGATCGACGGTCACATCGACCGGCTGTTGCCACTGCGCGGCGACGAATGGCAGCTCGATGCCCGGGTCGTAACCTGGAGCCCGCCGGCGACCATTCTTGGCCTCGAGCCGGTGTATCAACTCGAGCGATTGAGCGGCCGCTACTCCTCGATCGATCGCGAGCGCAGTGAGCAGCGCACCGTGCACGGACGAAAGACCGCTCGACCTTTGGAGCCTGGCACGCAAGTTTCCGCGATTTGCCCCCGGCGTCGATGCTTTTTATGGCACGGCGACCTACCTGCCAATGGCAGACGGTGCACGATTTCGCGTCACGCTGAGCCGTGACGCCCTGATTGCCCGCCCGATCAACGATCAGGCCCGGGAAGCCGTCGGAGATTGGGGACAAGTGGCAGAATGATTCGTATATTATGTAAACGGCATCCGGCAGCACCGATCGGTTCGGGCATACTGATTTGGCCGGTTGATCTAGCAATAAATAATCAATAAAGAGCGACAATGGCGATAATACTAGACAGGGATCAGGGGTTGCTGCTTGGAGATGACGAGCAGATGGGGCTCGAGTGCCCCTACTGCGGCGTTTACTCTCACATGAGCCCGGAGTCGGTGCCGTATGCTGACGATCTGATTCAGCACAAACCCAAGCATGTCGGTCTGGTGTTCCGATGCGATGCCTGCCAGGCGCCCGTGTTTCTTCGGTTTGCGGTCAAGCAGTACCGTGAAAACGAGGTCGAGTTATATCGCAATTTCATCGAACTCGAACGACCCAAAGAACGCTTTGCGTTTGCCTATCTGCCGAAACACACCGAGGTTCTGTTTCGCGAGGCGCTCGCCTGCTATTCGGGCAACAACTTCAATGCGTTCGCCTCGATGTGCCGGCGCTCGGCGTCCAGCGCATTTGCGGCGCTCGGAGAAGGCGGCAGGTTACAGGCATTCGAGGAAATCGTGATCGCGCAGGATATCGCCGGCATTGACGACGAGTCATTTGCGCCCATCAAGACCGTACTGTTTGACGTCGGTGAAGAGGAAGAGCTACCACTCCTGAATCGCGCTCAG
>CAMYMP010000244.1 GCA_947259435.1 uncultured Woeseiaceae bacterium | reverse complement strand
CGCGTCAAAGTCGTCAAGAACAAGGTGGCGCCGCCGTTCAAAATGGCCGAATTCGAGATTCTCTACGGCAAGGGCATCTCCCGCGAAGGCGAGATCATCGACCTGGGCGTCCAGCATGGCCTGATCGACAAAGCCGGCTCCTGGTACAGCTACGGCGACGACCGCATTGGCCAGGGCAAGGAGAACGTCCGCGAGTACCTCAAAGCGAATCCCGAGACCGCGGCCGAGATCGAGACGAATATTCGCGCGAAACTGCTGCCAGACACAGTTGCCGCACCCGCTACAGACAACGAAGAGGCGGTCGCGAAGGAAGCCTAACCGATCGACGACGATCGTTTCGCAGACCCTGTCGAGGCCCGCAAAAAGGCGATGGATTATCTCGCCCGGCGCGAGCACGGACGTGCGGAGCTTCTTAACAAGCTCAAGAAATTCGGCTTCGAAGCCAACGTTGCCGAAGGCGCGATCACCCAACTCATCAAGGACGGCCTGCAGAGTAATCAGCGTTTCGCTGAGGCATTCGTCCGGTCGCGCATCGATCAGGGCAAAGGGCCAGCGCGGATTCGGGCTGAGCTTCGAGAGCGCGGGCTCGACGACAGCCTGATCGACGAGGCTCTTGCCGACGCCGGGCAGGACTGGGCCGCGCTTGCGCGCGACGTTCGTGTGAAGAAGTTCGGTTCGCCCGGTCCGCTCGACTTCAGGGAAAAAGCCCGCCAGATGCGCTTCCTGCAGTCCCGAGGGTTCGAGCAGGACCACATCCAGTCCGCTGTTTCGGCGGTCGAGGACTAGGCTTAGAATCCGCTTGATGAAGACCATGACGAGCAACGAGCTGCGCCAGGCGTTCCTGGACTACTTTCGCGACCACGACCACGAAGTTGTCGCGAGCTCTCCGCTCGTGCCCGGCAACGACCCGACGCTGTTGTTCACCAATGCCGGCATGGTGCAGTTCAAGGATGTCTTCCTCGGTTCGGACAAGCGCAACTATGTTCGAGCCGCGACGTCGCAGCGCTGTGTTCGCGCGGGCGGCAAGCACAACGATCTCGAGAACGTTGGCTACACGGCCCGGCACCACACGTTTTTCGAAATGCTCGGCAACTTCAGTTTCGGCGACTATTTCAAGCGTGACGCGATCCGGTACGCGTGGGAGTTTCTGACCGTAACTCTCGGTCTGGACCCGGCGCGGCTGTGGGTAACCGTCTTTGAGGACGATGATGAGGCAGCCCAGATTTGGCTTGACGAAATGCAGATCGATCCCGAGCGCTTCGCGCGCATGGGTGAAAAAGATAACTACTGGTCGATGGGAGATACGGGCCCTTGCGGCCCGTGCACCGAGATATTCTATGATCACGGCCCCGACGTCGAAGGCGGCCCACCGGGTTCACCCGACGAAGACGGCGATCGTTACGTCGAGATATGGAATCTCGTCTTTATGCAATTTGACCGTACTGCCGATGGCAAAATGGTCCCGCTGCCAAAACCGTCGGTGGACACGGGCATGGGCCTCGAGCGCATCGCGGCGGTCATGCAGGGCGTGCACAGTAACTATCAAATCGACCTGTTCGCGCGTGTCATCGAGGCAGCGGCGAAGCTGCTCGGCGTCAAGAACGATGGCTCGAGTTCGCTCAACGTCATTGCAGACCACATTCGCGCCTGCGCATTCCTGATTGCAGACGGCGTGCTACCCGGCAACGAGGGCCGGGGCTATGTTTTGCGGCGTATCATTCGCCGTGCGATCCGGCATGGCAAGAAGCTCGGGCACGACGGCCTGTTCTTCCATAAACTCGTCGCACCGCTCGTCAGGGAAATGGGGGGCGCCTATCCCGAACTTGCCAAAGCGCAGGCGCACGTCGAGAAAGTGCTCGCAAAAGAGGAGCGACGGTTTGCCGAGACGCTTGACCAGGGCATCGAAATCCTCGACGCTGCAATCGCCGGGCTCAAAGGCAAGGAAATCCCGGGCGACGTTGTCTTCAAGCTCTATGACACCTATGGCTTTCCGGTTGATCTGACTGCCGACATCGCGCGTGAGCGTGGTCTCACGGTCGACCAACCCGGCTTCGAAGAAGCAATGGCCGGGCAACGTGACCGTGCTCGCGCCGCGAGCAAGTTCACCGCGGCAAGCGGAGACGCAATCAGAACGGATCTTGCAAGCTCGTTCTCAGGTTACGAGGGCACCGAAGCATCTGGCAAGGTCGTTGCACTGTTCAATGACGGCAAGCCGGCCGATAAACTATTGGTCGGCGATGACGGCGCGGTGATTTTGTCATCGACGCCTTTTTATGCGGAGAGCGGCGGTCAGATCGGTGACACCGGGGTGATCTCTGCCGGCGATCATTCGTTCACTGTTGTGGACACGCAGAAGAGTGGGGATGCGATCGTGCATTATGGCTCGGTGCAGGCCGGAGAGTTTAAAGTACGCGACGCGGTCGACGCACACGTCGACGCGGAACGCCGGCAGGCTATTCGCCTGAACCACTCGGCTACGCACCTGATGCACGCGGCGCTGCGAGCAGTGCTGGGCGAGCATGTGCAGCAAAAGGGCTCGCTCGTTGCGCCGGACCGTTTGCGTTTCGACTTCTCGCATTACGAAGGCGTCAGCGGCGAGCAGTTGCAAGAGATCGAAGATATCGTGAATGCAGAAATTCGTCGCAATGTTGCAGCCGATACACAGCTCATGACTTACGACGATGCGATCGAGTCCGGGGCGATTGCGCTGTTTGGTGAAAAGTACGGCGACAAGGTGCGCGTCCTGAACTTCGGCGATTTCTCCGTTGAGCTATGCGGCGGCACGCACGTCGAACGTACCGGCGATATCGGCGTTTTCAAAATCACGTCGGAGGGCGGCGTCGCGTCCGGCGTGCGGCGCATCGAAGCCGTGACCGGCAAAGGCGCGCTCGACTGGCTCGACGCAAGGCAGAAATCCCTGGACAGTATCGCCGGTTTGCTGCGCAGCCAGCCCGACGGTGCGTCCGTGAAAGTCGAGCAATTATTGAAGCGCAACAAGGAGCTCGAGAAGGAACTCGCCGCGGCCAAACAGGCCCTTGTGACGGGATCCGCCGTTGACCGCAGCGAGGATGTGCAGGAGATCGGCGGCATCAAGGTACTTGCGACACGAATCGATGGCGCCGACGCCAAGACATTGCGCGAAGCTGTCGATCGCTACAAAGACAAGTTGCAGAGCGCAATCGTGGTTCTGGGCTCGGTTGACGACGGTGTCGTTCGCCTTGCTGCGGGCGTGACCAAGAACAACACCGACCGCGTTCGCGCAGGCGATCTGATCAAGCCCGTAGCGGAGCAGGTCGGCGGTAAGGGCGGCGGCCGGCCTGATTTTGCCCAGGCCGGCGGCAACAATCCGGACGCGCTCGATGCAGCGCTGGGATCCGTTTCAGCCTGGGTTGCTAAGCACCTGGGCACATAGGCCGGAAAGCTACACCCGGGATCGCCTGCTCAGGAATCGGCCGTATGGGTGAGCTGCTTGATTTCGAGCAACAGCTGCTGCATCGGCGCAGGCTTGCGAAAGCAGCGGGTAAAGCTGTCTTGCTCGGCGTCGGAGAGCTTTGAAGCCGTCAGTGCGACGATCGGCCCCGGGTAGTTTCGCTCTCGAAGTGCCGCCGCTGCATCGACGCCGCTCATGCCGGGAACGTTAACATCCATCAGCACGATGTCGGGCTGAAACGTGACGGTTTTTGCGACTGCTTCGGTCCCCGATGACACGGTGACAATCGCGTAGCCTGCGCGATGCAAGTAATGCTCGAGCAACGCGAGCATGTCTTCATCGTCGTCACATAACAGC
>CAMYMP010000243.1 GCA_947259435.1 uncultured Woeseiaceae bacterium | reverse complement strand
CCATGACCATGACCGCACCGGTGCCGAATGACGAGCCTGCCTGCTGCAGCGAGTTGTAATCCATCGTGCAGTCCGTAATGATTTCGGCTGGCAAGACCTTGCATGAAGATCCGCCTGGTATTACAGCCTTTAGCTTGCGGCCGTTCCAGACGCCGCCACAAATCTCGAGCAGATCCTTGAACGGGATGCCCATCGGCAACTCGTAGTTTCCAGGCTTTTCAATGTGGCCCGATACCGAGAACAGCGCCGTACCACCAGAACCCTCGGGACCGAGACCGGCAAACCAGGTTGCGCCCTTGCGAATGATGGTGGGTACGCTCGCCAGGGTCTGTGTATTGTTGATAGTGGTTGGCTTGCCATACAAACCGAAATTGGCCGGGAACGGCGGCTTGAAGCGCGGTTTGCCCTGCTTACCCTCGAGCGACTCGAGCAACGCGGTCTCTTCACCGCATATATACGCCCCGGCGCCAACGAAGGTGTAGAGATCGAAGTCGATGCCGGATCCCTGAATGTTCTGACCGAGCAGGCCAGCTTCATAGGCTTCTCTGACAGCGCCTTCAAAGCGCGGCACGGGTTCGTCGATGAATTCGCCGCGGATATAGTTGTAGGCGACCGTCACACCCATCGCGTAGGAAGCGATCGCCATGCCCTCGACAAGCGCATGCGGGTTGTAGCGCAAGACCTCGCGATCATGGCAAGTTCCTGGCTCACTCTCGTCGGAGTTGCACACCAGGTACTTCTGCACGTCCGCATCGCGAGGCATGAAACTCCACTTCAGGCCCGTCGGGAAACCCGCTCCACCGCGGCCACGCAAACCTGATGCCTTGACTTCGTCGATGACCTCCTCACGCGTCAGTTTGCCGGCCAGAATCTTGCGCCAAGCCTTGTAACCGTCGTGTTTTTCATAGGTCTTGAGCGTCCATGACTCTTCCGAGCCGAACGTGCTGAAGCAGGTGAGATTCTGTTCGTAAGCCACTAGTCGAGCCCGTCCAGAATCTCGTCAACCTGTTCTGTCGTCAGGTTTTCGTGATACTCGTGATTAACCATCATCATCGGCGCGCCGCAGCACGCGGCCAGGCATTCCTCTTCGCGCTTCAGATAGATGCGCCCGTCTTCAGTGCTCTGGCCGAGCTTTATGCCGAGCTTGCTCTCGACGTGCTCGACGAGATCGTCGGCGCCGCGCAGCATACACGACACGTTCGTGCATATCGCGACGTTGTGACGGCCAACCGGCTTGGTCTGGAACATCGAATAAAACGTCGCGACCTCGTAAACCTGGATCGTTGGGAGATCGAGATAATCGGCGACCGCGTTCATAAGCTCGACTGTCAGATAGCCTTCATTTTCGTGCTGTACGGCATGCAGGGCACTGATGACGGCCGATCGCTGCTTGCCTTGCGGAAACCGTGCCTTCCAGTGTTCGATTTCTTCCCTGACGTGCTCGGAAAGGCGGTCGGCGTCATTCATCGGTCCACCTCACCAAATACGATGTCCTGCGTACCAATCACGGCAACCACATCGGCGAGCATGTGTCCTTCAACCATTTCCGACATGGCGGAGATGTGCGCAAAACCCGGCGCACGGATCTTTACGCGATACGGTTTGTTCGCGCCATCGGAAATTATGTAGACGCCAAACTCTCCTTTGGGATGCTCGACGGCTGCATAGGCCTCGCCTTCGGGCACGCAGTAGCCTTCGGTAAACAGTTTGAAGTGATGAATTAGCGACTCCATGTCGTCTTTCATCTCGACACGTGTAGGCGGCACAACCTTGTGATCGTCGGCCATGACAGGACCCGGGTTGGCCCGCAGCCAGTCGACACACTGACGGACAATGCGATTCGACTGTCGCATCTCTTCGACACGAACCAGGTAACGATCGTAACAGTCGCCGTTTCGGCCGACCGGAATATCGAAGTCGACCTGATCGTACACTTCGTACGGCTGCTTCTTGCGAAGATCCCACTCGACGCCTGAACCGCGCAGCATCGGGCCGGAAAAACCCAGCTGCATTGCACGGTCCGGAGTAACCACACCGATGTTCACGGTGCGCTGCTTCCAAATGCGGTTATCGGTCAGCAGCGTTTCGTACTCGTCAACACATCCGGGGAACTTGTCTGTGAACGCCTCGATGAAATCGAGCAACGACCCGTCGCGAATGGAATTGAGTCGATCGACCTCTTTATTGCTGCGGAATTTCGATTCCTGATACTTCGGCATGGTCTCCGGCAGGTCTCGGTAAACACCACCGGGCCGGTAATACGTGGCATGCATGCGTGTGCCGGACACGGCCTCGTAGCAGTCCATCAGGTCCTCGCGCTCGCGGAAGCAATACAAGAACATCGTCATGGCACCAATATCGAGGCCATGCGCTCCGAGCCACATCAGGTGATTCAGGATGCGCGTGATTTCGTCGAACATAACGCGAATGTACTGCGCTCGAAGCGGAACCGTCACACCCAGCAGCTTTTCAATTGCAAGTACGTAACCGTGCTCGTTGCACATCATCGAGACGTAATCGAGGCGATCCATGTAGCCGATGCTCTGGCTGAACGGTTTCGATTCGGCGAGTTTTTCCGTTCCTCGGTGCAGCAAACCGACATGCGGATCGGCTTTCTGGATCGTCTCCCCGTCCAATTCGAGGACCAGCCGTAACACGCCATGGGCCGCGGGGTGCTGTGGCCCGAAGTTCATCGTGTAATTCTGGATCTCAGCCATCCTGCACGTCCTTGAGGTCGGCCGAGTAACGATTGTCGTCGCGGATTACCCGCGGAACGAGTGTCCTCGGCTCGATGCTGACAGGTTGATAAGCGACACGTCCTTTCTCGGCGTCGTAGCTGACTTCGACGTTGCCAATCAGCGGGAAGTCCTTGCGGAAAGGATGACCGATAAATCCGTAGTCGGTCAGAATGCGCCGCAAATCGGGGTGACCCTCAAACAGAATCCCGAACAGGTCGAACACCTCGCGCTCGAACCAATTAGCACCGTTCCAGATGTCGACAACCGACTTCACGATGGGCGGGTTAGAAGATCCGGTATAAACACGCAAACGCAACCGCAGGTTATGCTGCAGCGACAGCAAGTGGTAAACGACCGCAAAACGCTGCGGATCAAACTCGTCTGCCTCATCCAGAATGACCGGCTCGCGTTCGACACCACGACTAAAACCCGTGTCGGTCGCGCTCGACGTCGTCCATTCATCACTGCCGTAACTCAGATAGTCGACACCGCAGACATCCATGAGCATCTCGAAACCGAATTCGCCCTCATTGCGCAGCGCTGTGGCGACCTCAACCAGATCATCTTTGTCGACTACAAAAGTCAGTTCACCACAGCTCGACGGAACGCGCGCCATCTGCTCGCCGAAGCGCTCGTCTATCCGAGCCGCCAATGTCTCGTACCGGTCAGTCATTTCTTATTTATTTATCTGGCTATCGTACTCGTGCGGCGAATCTTGTTTTGCAGCTGTATCAGCCCATAGATCAGGGCTTCCGCCGTTGGGGGGCAGCCTGGAACATACACGTCGACAGGAACGATGCGGTCGCAGCCTCGCACCACGGCATAGGAATAGTGATAGTAGCCACCCCCATTTGCGCAGGATCCCATCGAAACGACCCAACGAGGCTCCGGCATCTGGTCATAAACCTTCCGAAGTGCCGGCGCCATTTTATTGGTAAGCGTACCTGCGACGATCATGCAATCAGACTGTCGCGGACTAGGGCGAAAAATGATGCCGAAACGGTCGAGATCATACCGTGCCGCGCCCGCTTGCATCATCTCGACAGCGCAGCAGGC
>CAMYMP010000242.1 GCA_947259435.1 uncultured Woeseiaceae bacterium | reverse complement strand
TCCATCAATATCGGCGAAGTATTCCGATTTTTGAGCAAGCCGTGCCCGCCCAGAATGCTGCGTGAGACCCTGAGTCTCGCCATCAGCGCTGCCCGCACCAAGCCGGTTACAGCGAACGTGGCCGTACCAGCGGCAGAAGCGACGCCTTCACAGAGACCTGCGGCAGCCGCAACACCGCCCACCGCTGCGCAGCAAACGCCAGTGCGGCCACCGCAACCCGCGACGACTCGACCCACGGCGCCGCAGCCCACAATGCATCAACCCGCGATGCCGCGATCTGTATCGCCACAACCCACTGCGCCTCAAGTTACATCGCAGCCTGCGCCGCCAGCCGCGCTTCAGGCGACCCCTAAACCGTCACCACCGGCGCCGGTGGCGCCGCCCATACGCGATTTCGACGAGACGCATCCGGCGCTGCCTACACTCGACGAAGCCGAGACAGACTCCACGGGCGAACATACTTCATCTCATTGGCAGTCGGTAACCAACGTGATCATGTCCGAGGATACCGTCGAAGAGACGCAGGAAAACGTGGCGCTATCGTCATCGACTCTCGGTGTGAACGACGTTGGCGTCGTCGTATTCACTGTCGACTCGGAGTTTGCCGCGACCGCGATTCGAGCCGTATCCGCCGAGAGGACCACGGTGCTCGCAACCACGCTCGTCAAAGTCGCACAAGCTATCGAGGAACAGAATGCCGGAGTTCTGGTGACCGACTTCACGACGAACAACACGATCCTGCAGAAGATCATTGGCGCGCTGAAACAGCACATGCCGCAACTGGTAACCATCGTTGTGAGCAGTGGCAGGGATACGACCGACATGATCAATCTGATTAATTATGGCCAGGTGTTCCGCTACGTCCTGAAGCCGATTGAACCTGAGCAACTTCGCGGCGACGTCAACGCCGCTGTGATTCGGCACCTGTATCTCTTGAACAACCCGGACTCGGCAAAGCGACACCAGGTCATCGACACGCAGCACACCGCGGATTCATCAACAACCGTAAACCGTTTCCTCGACCGAATTCGAAGCCCGCGGGCCGTCCCGGTCGACCCTACTGACACCATAACCTGATGCGAAGAGATTTGAACAAATGAGCGAAGCGAAAGACAACAGTTCATTGCCCCTGCTGCTGTCGATCACGGGCGCCATTCTGATCGTTGCGGTCGGCGGATGGTTCTTTTTGGAACAGGAACCATCGGCGGTTACGGCGCCGCAGAGCAGATCGGTCGTCGAAACCGCCCCGACTGTCGTAAGCGATGACGTGGTCAGCACAGCGGACGCGGCCCCGGAGGCGGCGGAACCAGTGGGGGAAGACTCGCCAAAGTTGGACGTTGCTGCCACCGCGACGGAGGAGGTGTCGACAGATGGCGACGCAGAGCTCCGCAAAGCCCGTCTTGCTGCGGACGCTGACATTCTGGTGTTCCCGCCAGCGCAGAGCGCGCTGCACTACTATGGGCGCGTTCTGGAGGCTAACCCGCAGAACGAGGTGGCCATCGCCGAACTTGACGCAATACTGACAAAGGTTGCCCAAACCGTCACACAACATCTCGAGGCGGAACAGTTCGATGAGGCTTACACGATCGCGGCGCTGGTCGCGAAGCAACGGCCAGAGCATTCGCTCGTTATCGAGACCCAGCAGACATTGGATGGCCGTACCGAGGAACTTGTTGCGCAGGCGATTCAGCAGGCGCAAGACGGGAAAGATGCAGGGGCCGATGAGCTTCTTGCCACCGCGGAGGGCCTGCCGGGCCGCGATCCGGACTACTTCACCGCGATCCGTGAGTCCATCGCCGAAATTCGAAATGTCCGTCTGACGGCTGAGCGTGACCGGGCGCAGCGCGCGCGCATGGCAGCAAACAAAGCCAGGGCAGCGTGGGTGGACCGTGTTCGGACCGCGATCACACAGGGCAACCTTATCGCGCCGGCCGGTGCGAGTGCTCGCGACCTGCTCGCCGAACGCAACAACTGGAATGCCGAGCGCGCTCAGTTGAGCGGCGAATTATTGTCGGCGCTGGAAGAGACAGCGCAGCTCTACATAAACAGCCAGGAACTGGATGAAGTCGAAGCCCTGTTGGCCGCAGCGTTTGAACTCGGTGGCAACCCGGACAGACTGCAAGAACTTCGCGCCTCACTGGAAAACGCATTCCTGGAAGCCAAATCGAACCGTATTGCACAGGTAAAAGAACTGGTGCAGGTCAAGATCACACCTGCCCGCTACCCGCGACGCGCTCAGCGGCTAAATTTGACCGGCTGGGTCGACGTGCTCTTTACCGTAACGCCAAGCGGTGAAACGGCAGACATAGAAGTCAATCGATCGGACCCGGAAGCTGTATTCGACGACGCAGCAATCGCCGCTGTCCGGGCATGGAGATTTCAGCCCGTTGAATATCGCGGTCAGGTCATCAGCCAGCGAGCTGGCACGAGACTCGTATTCCGCCTCGAATAACGACCGCCTACAATCGTATCGGCAAGTCCCGAACCCGGATACCGGTTGCGGCAAAGATTGCGTTACCGACAGCCGGCGGCACTGCAATCAATGGCGGCTCACCCAGACCCGTCGGAAACTCGGTGCTCTCCATGAACTTGATTTCGACGTCGGGAACGTCGGCCATCCGCAGCGGCGTATAAGTATTTAGATTCTGATCTTTGACTTCGCCGTTTTCGAAAGCCGTGCCTTCATGCAATGCCAGGCTCAGCCCCCACAAGGTTGCACCTTCGGCTTGCGCCATCGCGCCATCCGGATGCACAACCGTTCCGCAGTCGATCGTCTGCCAGATCTTCTTAACCGTCACTGCCTGCGATACCGCGTCGACCGCCACGTGTGCAACGCACGCGGTCCACGTCGGCATGTTGCGCTCCTGGCCATGGCTGACTGCAACCCCCATGCCTTCACCTTTGGGCAGTGCTTTGCCCCAGCCGGAGCGCTCGGCCACATCTTTTAGCGCTGCAGCCAGTCGCGCCGCACCGCCCACCGAGTTCGGTGCACTGCCGGCGTTCTTGCCAGCCGCGTCGAGACGCGCAAGACGAAACGCTACCGGGTCCTCGCCTGTCATTGCGGCGACTTCATCCATGAATGACTCGACACCCCAACCGATCCAGCCCGGCCCGACCGAGCGCAGCCAGCCAGGCAGAAATGTCCGCTGCGCCAGATCGTTGTTGATCGCACGCACGCGATGATTGGGCAACGTGTACCAGTGATCTGCGCCGCTGATTGAGAACGTGTCGTACTTGCCGTTGCCATCGACGCCATCGGCAAGAAAGCCGGGCGCCATGGCCAGCGTCGGCCAGCCGGCCGCCGCCGCGTGTTCGATGCCGGTCAGTGCGCCGTCGCCATCGAATGAAGCGTCGAACTTCGCAACTGACGGTGAGCGGACGCAATCGAAACGACTGTCTTCGCTACGCTGGAAGATCAGCTTGACCGGCCGACCGAGTTCGCGCGCCGCGAGCGCGGCCGGAATCATCTGATCGCCGAACAGGCGCCGACCGAAACCGCCGCCGAGATAGTACTGGTGTATGACAATGTTCGACTCCGGCACTTCGAGCGCTTTTGCGAGAAACGGCAGAATCAGCGACTGCCACTGATTGCCGGAATGGATATGGAATACGCCATCGACATACTCGACGAGCGCGTTCTGCGGTTCCAGCGTGAAATGCAGCGCAGTGCTCGTACGATATGTTGCCGTGAGCGTCTTCGCAGCGCTCGCCCGCGCCGCCGCAACGTCGCCGTCATCGACAACCTTGACGCCGCTCGCCGAATCCGCGGCGAGCTTCGCGCCTTCGGCCAGAATATG
>CAMYMP010000241.1 GCA_947259435.1 uncultured Woeseiaceae bacterium | reverse complement strand
TCACACTTTCCACGCTTACAGGCTGTAATACATGTCGAATTCGACCGGATGCGTCGTCATTCTCAGCCTTGTGACGTTTTCTTCCTTCAGTTCGATGTAAGCGTCGATCAGGTCATCGGAGAACACGTCGCCCGATTTGAGAAAATCGCGGTCATCAGACAGCGCCGCAAGCGCCTCATCCAGGGAGAAGGCCACGAGATTGAGATCTTTCTCTTCCTCCGGCGGCAAGTCATACAGATCCTTGTCCATCGCGTCTCCCGGATGAATTTTGTTCAGGATGCCGTCGACGCCGGCCATCATCATCGCCGAGAACGCGAGGTACGGATTTGCCATCGAGTCCGGGAAGCGAACCTCGATGCGGCGCGCCTTCGGGTTGGAGACGTAAGGAACGCGAATCGATGCGGACCGGTTTCTAGCCGAATAGGCGAGAATGGTCGGTGCTTCGAAGCCGGGGACAAGACGCTTGTAACTATTCGTTGCCGGGTTGGTAAACGCGTTCAGCGCTTTAGCGTGTTTGATAATTCCGCCAATGTAGAACAGCGCCGTCTCGGACAGGCCGCCGTATGCATCGCCCGAGAACAGATTCTCGCCGCCCTTGGTCAGCGATTGATGCACGTGCATGCCGTTGCCATTGTCGTTGACGAGCGGCTTCGGCATGAATGTCGCTGTCTTGCCGTAGGCGTGCGCGACATTATGGACGACGTATTTGAGTACCTGGACCTCGTCGGCCTTGCGCACCAGCGTGTTGAACAGCACACCGATCTCGCACTGCCCGGCCGGTGCCACCTCGTGGTGATGCACCTCGGTCTCGAGACCCATGTCCTCGAGCGCGAGACACATGGCCGAACGAAGATCATGCAGCGAGTCGACCGGCGGCACCGGGAAGTAGCCACCTTTGACGGTCGGCCGATGGCCCGTGTTGCCTTCCTCTATGCTCCGGTTGGTGTTCCACGCACCTTCGTCGGAGTCGATCTTGTAGAAACCGCCCTGCATCGAGTCGTCCCAGGATACGTGATCGAAGACGAAGAACTCGTTTTCGGGACCGAAGTACGCCGTGTCGGCGATTCCCGTCGACTTCAGATAGGCCTCGGCGCGCTCAGCGAGCGAGCGCGGACAGCGATCATAGCCCTGCATGGTCGCCGGCTCGATAACATTGCAGCGCAGATTGAGCTGCGCGTCGTCGGAGAAAACGTCGAGAGCAGCTGATGCCGAGTCTGGCATCAGGATCATGTCGGACTCATTGATGCCTTTCCAGCCGGCGATCGACGAACCGTCGAACATTTTGCCGTCTTCAAACAGGTCTTCGTCGACCGTGTGGGCGGGCACGGTTACGTGTTGTTCTTTGCCTTTCGTGTCCGTGAAACGAAAATCGACAAATTTGACCTCATTTTCTTTGATGAGGCCGAGTACCTCCTTGGGCGTCATGGATCTTTCCTCCAGTCTTTAAAGCACAAAAAATTCCCGGTAAGGCCGGGCCATTTGATTATTTAACTGCATGAAGCGTGCCAAAATGGTGCGCACCATAAACCATTGATTTTATTGAGGCAGCCACAATTCAACGGGCGTCAACTGCACCAGTATAGTGCATTTAGCGCACCGTGTGCACCGCTATAGTGCGAGCGCCTCGCGCACGCGGGCCGCGGCCCGGCAGCCCGCCATCTTCATGGCTCGCTGCGCTGCGCTTTACTTCCGATGGCGGGCTACCCACCCGCGGTCCGTTGTCGACAAACGGCGCCGTGGCAGCCTCGCACACAGGCTGAACTCCTATATACTGCGCGGGTTTGAGCCCGGTGAAACAATAATGAGTAAGGAAAAAACGTCGGAAATGCTCAGCTTCCAGGACCTGATTCTCAAGCTGCAACAATACTGGGCAGAGCGCGGCTGCGTGATCCTGCAGCCCTACGATAAGGAAATGGGCGCGGGCACGTTTCACCCGGCGACCTTTCTCCGGGCAATCGGCCCCGAGCCCTGGAGCGCTGCTTACGTGCAGCCCTCGCGCCGGCCGACCGATGGCCGCTATGGCGACAATCCGTTTCGTCTGCAGCATTACTACCAGTACCAGGTCACGATCAAGCCGTCTCCCGACGACATTCAGGACCTTTATCTCGAATCGCTGCGGGCCATCGGCATCGACACGGCGGTGCATGACATTCGTTTCGTCGAAGACAACTGGGAATCGCCCACTCTCGGTGCCTGGGGTCTCGGCTGGGAAGTCTGGCTCAACGGTATGGAAATTACCCAGTTTACGTACTTCCAGCAGGTGGGCGGTCTAGAGTGCCGGCCGGTGAGCGGAGAGATCACTTACGGGATCGAGCGTCTTGCGATGTACCTGCAGGGCGTCGAGAGCATTTTCGATCTCGTCTGGACGGACGGACCTCTCGGGCGCATCACGTATCGTGATGTCTATCATCAGAACGAGGTCGAGCAATCAAAGTACAACTTCGAGGTCGCAGATGTAGACGACCTCTTTCATCAGTTTGATCATGCCGAACACGAGGGCGAGCGCCTCATCGAGCTGAACCTTGCGCTTCCTGCCTACGAGCAAATGCTCGTTGCATCGCATGTTTTCAACTTGCTCGACGCTCGCCAGGCCATCTCGGTCAGTGAGCGCCAGCGGTTCATCCTGCGGGTCCGGACGATGGCGCGCGCTGTCGCAGAAGCGTACTACGCATCGCGCGAATCGCTTGGTTTTCCGATGCTTGCATCTCGTGCCAGCGGAGATGCAGCCGCATGAGTAAGCCCGCGGATTTTCTTGTCGAGATCGGCACCGAAGAGCTGCCGCCCAAAGCGCTGCGCTCTTTGATCATTGCTCTTGGTGAAGCGCTCGAAGCCGAGGTCGACGACGCGCGTCTGAGTCATGGTTCTGTCCACACTTATGCAAGTCCGCGCCGTCTCGCCGTACTGATCGAGCAACTCGGTCATGGCCAGGAAGACCGCGAGGTTTCACAAAAGGGTCCTCCGGTGTCGGTTGCTTTCGACGATGACGGAAACATAACCGCGGCTGGCACGGCATTTGCCGCCAAGTGCGGAGTCGAAGTTGCCGAGCTAGGCCGCAGCAAATCGGAAAAGGGCGAGTGGTTGTCCTGCGACGTTGTCGAAGCCGGTAAGACTACCGATCAGCTGATGCCCGAACTTATCGAGGCGGCGCTCTCCTCCCTGCCCATTCCGCGCCGCATGCGCTGGGGCGCCGGCGACGCAGAATTTGTCCGGCCCGTGCACTGGATTGTGCTTCTGCACGGCAACAACGTAATCAGGTCCTCCATTATGGGCATCAGGGCCGGCAACAAATCGCGTGGCCATCGTTTTCACGGCAAAAAACTCGTAACGATCACGCGCCCCGACGAATACCTGACGGCGCTCGAGGAAGAAGGCCATGTCATTGCCGACTTCGACCGGCGCCGTGAGCTCGTCCGCAAAGGCGTCGAAGCAGAAGCAAAAGCGGCGGGTGGCAGCGTCGTCGATGGCGAGTCGCTGTACGACGAGGTTACTGCGCTCGTTGAGTGGCCGGTGGCATTAACCGGTTCCTTCGACGAAGGCTATCTGCAACTGCCGCGCGAAGTTGTCGTTTCCACTCTTACGAGCCATCAACGATATTTTCCGATCGCAGGCGCAGACGGACGCTTGTTGCCGCGGTTTGTCACCGTTGCAAACCTCGAGAGCAAGGACCCGGAGCAGGTTCGCAACGGTAATGAGCGCGTTATTCGGCCACGCCTCGCCGACGCCGCATTCTTCTGGGAGAGCGACCGGCGCACACCGTTGGCAGCGCGACAGGAATCGTTACGCGAGGTCGTCTATCAG
>CAMYMP010000240.1 GCA_947259435.1 uncultured Woeseiaceae bacterium | reverse complement strand
GTGGAGGCAGCCGAGGAACTCGCAGCCGAGCCCGTCGTCGAAACGGTGCCAGAACCTGAAGCCGAACCAGAGCCAGAACCGGTCGTCGAGATTGCCGAAGCGCCCAAAGACATTAGCGCCAAGGTCGGCGCGACAGGTCCTGCGGGTCCTTCCGGTCCTGCAGGGCCACCCGGACCTCAGGGTCCACCGGGCCCACCAGGGCCCACCGGACCGCCCGGACCAGCGGGCCCACCTGGAAATGGCGGGTCATCGGATGCCTCCGTATCTAGTTCGATCGAGGGTACGCCGAACTTCCTGGTCAGATTCAAAGAGCCGTTAATCGGGACCAACTCGCAGATTTTCGATAATGGCAACCAGGTCGGCATTGGTACAACCGAGCCCAAGCAGCGGCTTGAGGTTAACGGCAACATTCAGATTCATGAGCAGAACAGCAGCGTCGCAGGACTGATGATTACTCAGTCATCGGGCGAGACCGGCTACATCATGCACAATCGTGCGAGCACGCTGACGATCGGCGCCGGATCCGTGGACCGCATGACGATCGACCGGCAGGGGAATGTCGGCATCGGTGTGATACGCCCCACGCATCCTCTTGAAATGGCGAGCGGCGCCCATGCCTCCGCAGGTGGTGTCTGGACCAACAGCTCGTCACGCGAGAAAAAAGAGAACATCGCGGAGCTGACCGTCCAGGAAGCGCTCGCGGCGTTGGCCGAACTGCAACCGGTGCGGTTTAATTATAAAAGTGATGGGCAAGAGACCTACGTCGGATTCATCGCTGAAGACGTTCCGGATCTCGTCGCGACCGGCGACCGGCAGGGTTTAAGCGCGATGGATATTGTCGCAGTGCTTACCCGGGCCATGCAGGCGCAGCAGCAACGGATCGAGGATCTCGAGCTGCGTCTGGAGAAAAAACTCGACGGGGATGTCAGGGACTGACGGGGTACGCCGAGCTTCGGAACGAATCATTGCGACTAAAGAACTGTTTTCGAACGGGTGACTTTCGGCGGCTGGCGAAACAACGTTTGCCGTCGCCGATATTCCATTACATCGACGGCGGTGCCGACGACGAAGTAACGCTCGCACGCAACACGGACGCTTTTGAAACCGTAGACCTGGTGCCCAACGTGCTTGCCGGAATCGGCGACATCGACATGTCCGTATCGGTACTGGGGCAGCAGCTGAAAATGCCGTTGTTTTTCTCGCCAACCGCGATGCAGCGCCTGTTTCATCACGATGGCGAGTTCGCGATCGCACAGGCTGCAGCAAAGTACGGCACGATGTTCGGCGTTTCGACGATCGGCACGCGCAGCATAGAAGAACTCGGGGCCTTCAATGACGCGGCGAAACTGTTTCAGATCTATATCCATACCGATCCGGGTCTTACCACGGACATGATCGCGCGCTGCAAAGCCGCGAACTTCAATGCGCTGGCGCTGACCGTCGATACGATCGTTGCGGGCAATCGCGAACGCGACTACATCACCGGCATGACCACGCCGCCGAAACTGACGCCACGCAGTCTCTTGAGTTTTGCTACGCACCCCGGCTGGACATTTAATTACGCGCTCAGGAAGAAGTTCGACCTGCCGAACATCTCGCAATTCACCGACGCGGGTTCCAAAACGCAGTCGTCGGTCGTCGACTACATCAACACGCAGATGAAAAGAACGATCGACTGGGACGATGCCGCGTCGATGATCGACGAGTGGGGCGGCCCGTTCGCGATCAAGGGCGTGATGTCGGTCGATGATGCGAAGCGCTGCGTCGAAGTGGGCGCAAGCGCAATCATGATCTCCAATCACGGCGGCCGGCAGCTCGACGGTTCTCGTTCACCATTCGACCAGCTGCCCGCGATTCTCGACGCGGTCGGTGGCGACATTGAAGTCATCGTCGACGGCGGGATTCGGCGTGGTACGCACGTACTCAAAGCACTCGCGATGGGCGCAACGGCATGTTCGGGCGGTCGTTTGTACCTTTACGCGCTGGCGGGGGCGGGGCCGGCCGGCGTCGATCGGGCGATGGGTCTGCTACGCGATGAAATCGAGCGCGACATGCTGCTTATGGGCTGCCCGTCCGTAGCGAAGCTGAAGCCATCAATGCTCGCCGCACGTCGCTGATTAGCGACAGGAACTGATGTTAAATGACGCCACAATCGATGTTTTATAACGATATAGTAAGTGCGCTTGGCATTGGGTTTGGCAGCATGACGAAATCAGTGGCATCAATAAAAGGGGCGAGGGCACGTGGCGTTCGTGCGGGCGCTTTGCTTTGCGCCTTGCTGGCCGCAAGCTGTGGTGGCGGTTCGAATTCGAATAACAATCAGAACCCACCGCCGCCCGGTAATCCACCGCCGACGGCCGGACTCGACGCGCGGCCAAGCAATCTTACGTGTGTCGCACCGGCGCGAGGAACCGGTGGCGATTCGGTCGACATCGTTGACGCGTTTCCAGGTCTGTCCGGTATGATATCGCAGCCTGTGAAAGTGCTTGTCGAACCGGTCGCGAATCCACGCTGGTTCGTTCTCCGGAAAACGGGGCAGCTCGTCGTCTTCGACCCTGACAACGCTACGAGCACATCGAACTTCCTTAATCTCTCGGGAGTCGTTCGCACGGCGTCGGAAGGCGGCCTGCTCGGCATGGCATTCCATCCGGACTATCCTGCGGTTCCGGAGATCTTTTTGTATTACACGATCAATGGTCCCGTCACTGAGATGCGCTCGGTCATATCCAGGTTCATTCTCGATGACTTGCAGTCGCCGGGCGCCGGCACAATCGAGCAGGTCATACTCGAGGTAGATCAATTTGCGAGTAACCACAACGGCGGCGACATCGCCTTTGGCGAAGACCGCCTGCTTTACATCGGCCTGGGTGACGGCGGCGGCGGCGGTGATCCGCAGGAGACGGGCCAGGACACGACGCGTCTTCTCGGCGCCATGCTGCGTGTCGACGTAATTGGCACCGGCGCCGGCTACAACATCCCGGCCGGCAATCCTTTCGACAACGAACCCGACAAGTGCGGTCCGGGTGTGAACGGCGCGAACTGTCCGGAGATCTACGCCTGGGGCCTCAGGAACCCGTGGCGCTGGAGCTTCGATCCGCCCACGAACACCCTATGGCTCGGCGACGTCGGCCAGGGCGCCCGTGAGGAAGTTGATCAGATCGTGGTTGGAGGCAACTACGGCTGGGACTGTCGCGAGGGGACAATTGCTCATTCGGCCACCTTGGGCTGCATCGGTCCGGTGATCGACCCGGTCAGCGATTACGGTCGCTCGGCTGGGCGCTCCATAACCGGCGGCTTCGTCTATCGCGGTTTGACTATTCCCGCGCTCGTCGGGCGTTACGTCTTCGGTGATTTCGCATCCGGACGAATCTGGGCGCTGCAGGATGACGGGGCGGGCGGGTTCAACAACGAAGAACTGCTCAACACGTCCACGGGACCCTCATCGTTTGGCGTTGATCAGGACGGTGAGCTTTATTTCACGGACTACAATGGCGGGCGCATCATGCAGCTGGTGCCGGCCGGCGGCGTTGCAGACCCGGTGCCCGATTCGCTGCTGGCTTCCGGCTGCACCGATCCCAGTGATGTGACTCTGCCGTATGCCGGCCTCGTACCCTACGACATCAATGCGCGATTCTGGTCGGATGGTGCCGATAAAGATCGTTACATCGGTTTACCGAACGGCACGACGATGTCGATCAACGCGGCGGACGACTGGGACTTTCCGCCCGGCACGGTGATCGTGAAGAATTTTCGCCTCAATGGCAGTCTGATCGAGACGCGGCACCTGATGCGCCACCCCGATGGCGGAT
>CAMYMP010000239.1 GCA_947259435.1 uncultured Woeseiaceae bacterium | reverse complement strand
ATCGATTAACCAGCGTGCGGGCTCCCGGGTGTCTTCGAGCGACCCTGCAATGACGGCGCTCTGGATCTTAATGACTGCATCGTAATGGTCGTGCATGTGCTCGAGGACAGTGGCCTCCTGAGCGCTGGCCACGGTTGCGGCGCCGACGGCCCACGCTGCATACGCTGCATACGCTGCATACGCTGCAAAAAGACTCAGTTTCTTTATTGTTTTCATCGTGTGAGTATCCGACTTGCGCGTGCGCCTGGGAATAGGCGAATTCACCTATGAGGTAGGCACTGCAGTGCTCCCTGCAGCGCAAAGTGAAACTCGATGGACTCCCCGCGGAATACGACCCGGCAAATCCGGGGCGCAGGAAGATAGGCCGACGGCCCACCATTTTCCACTGAGTGACGGATTCCGCCACCCGGCACAAAGCCAGCTGAACGACAATTCCCGTCCTGGACCACACCACGGCTGCCGTTCCCGGCACGTCGTGCATATATCAGGCCGCTACGTCGCGATAGAACTTCCCATCCTTCGTCCAGACTGTATCCTTGACAGACTGAAGCGCCGGCGCTACGCCGGGCAATTAGCAGGAGAATAGCGATGATGCATAGAATCATTACGGTTGCCGTGCTAGCCAGCTCCTTTCTGCTGGCCGGCTGCAGTGCATTCTGGCAACTCGGGGAATCAAGCGACACGCGCGAAGGCGTGTCGTCCAGCCTGGTGGATTATCTCTACCCGAAAGGCGAAGTGCCACCACAGCAGGAAGCGCTGCTGCCGCGCCTGGAATTGCCGCTGCGCGTCGGCATTGCCTTTGTGCCCGGACGCCACTCGAGCGATGCGATGATCAGTGAAGCCACCCGCACCCAACTCCTGAACAACGTCAAGGCGGAGTTTGTCGAGCGCGACTACATCGCACATATCGAGGTGATCCCGGATACGTACCTGCGATCCGGTAGCGGTTTCGACGGCCTGCAGCAGGTCGCCCGATTGTACGGCGTCGATGTCATGGCGCTGGTGTCGTACGACCAGGTTGCCGTCAGCGAAGACCGCAAGTCGTCGTTCCTGTACTGGACAATTGTCGGTGCCTATGTGGTCAAGGGTACCGAGAACGAGGTGCAGACTTTTGTCGACACCGCGGTCTTTGACGTCAAATCGCGCAAATTGCTGTTTCGCGCGCCGGGCACGAACACGCTGCAGAAGGGCTCGACCGCGATCGAAAGCGGTGAGACGGTTCGCAAAAGCCGCACCGAGAGCTTTGCCGCCGCCGTCAGTGATATGACCGTGAATTTGACAGCCGAGCTCGAGCGTTTCGAAACCCGCTTGCAGGAAGAACCGCAGCTTGCAGAGGTGGCATGGAAAGAGGGTCGTGGCGGCGCGGGCAACGGCGCGTCGCTGGTGTTGCTGTTGCTGCCGCTGCTGATCCTGGCCCGGCATCGGCGTGCAACCGGGCGCTGTTGAACATTACGGTACGTGCGTCGGCAAGGCGTCTTATGGGGTTTTCGCGAAAATGCCACCCCGATGACAGAGGTTGATGCCCTGATCGATACCGTGCCGATGCGGCAGAGAGAAATTCTTAACCGTTAGTGCAGAGCAGAACCGGCCTTTGATAATTCGACTGTTGCATAACAATACCAATAACCGGGAGTAACCAATATGGCTGAGCGCAGTAACGCACAGATCACTATCGCGATCGCCATTGCAATCGTGATAGGCGCGCTCGTGTCATGGGCGGGCAGCGACGGCGGCGACCGTGTCGGTGCTATACCGGTATTTGCGCTGTGCGGTGCGTTGGCGTTCGCAATCAACTGGCTGGCCTTCATCCCCTCGGCACTGAAACGGACCGAGCACTATTACGACCTTGTCGGTGGCATCACTTACATCACCACTACGGTGGTCGCCGTGCTCCTGTCCGGCGAACTCGACCTGCGTGCGACGCTGGTGGCGGCAATGGTCCTGGTCTGGTCGCTGCGGCTGGCGACGTTCCTGTTCCTGCGTATCGCGAGCAGCGGCCGCGACAGCCGCTTCGACGATATCAAGAACCGGCCGCTGCGATTCTTCATGGCGTGGACCGTACAGGGCCTGTGGGTGCTGTTGACCGCGGCGGCCGCGCTTGCCGTTATCACCGGCGGTGTGCGCGTGCCGCTTGGGGCTGTCGGCACCGCCGGCGTCGCGGTGTGGGCGATCGGCATACTCATCGAGATCGTCGCGGACCGGCAGAAGTCCAAATTCAAAGACGATCCAGACAACGAGGGGAAATTCATCAACGTCGGCCTGTGGGCCTGGTCGCGCCACCCGAATTATTTCGGCGAGATCGTACTGTGGACGGGCATGGCAATCGTGGCGCTGCCGGTGCTGCAGGGCTGGCAGTGGGCTACGTTGATCTCGCCGGTGTTTGTGGCGTTTCTTCTGATCAGGGTCAGCGGCATCCCGCTGCTGGAAGAAAAAGCCGACAAGCGCTGGGGCGGCGATAACGATTACGAGGAATACAAGCGCAGGACGCCGGTGCTGATCCCGAAGCCGCCGGCCATGCGGGCCTAGAGGGTCGACAAAACAGGGACAGTTCGCGGTTTTCGTGGTGGCCAGGGGCGCAATACGCAACTTTGAAATCCTGTTTCGTCTGAATTGCTGAATGCGATTGAATATCCACAGTATCGCAGGCATCGTGATTGTATGACTCAGCACGAATACATCTTTATTGCCATCTCGATTGTTCTCGGCTTGGCTATTGCCCGTCTGCTCCATTCCGTCGCTGGATTAATTCGTGTCCATAAGCGCGTGACCCATCACTGGGCGACGACGTTGTGGGGCGCCTGCGTAATGCTCTACATATTGCAACTATGGTGGGTTGGTTGGGAGCTGCGCGAAGTCTCGGATTGGGCAATCATAGATTTCTTTGTGCTGGTGATTGGCTCGATATTCGTTTATGGAGCAGCCGAGCTCGCGCTGCCGATGGAGGACTACGATATTTCCGATAATGCTGAACTGGATTTCCTGGCGCACAGTCGATCACTCGGACGAGTGTCGGCGCTCTCGATGCTCGGCTATTTTTGTGTCGGGCCATACGTGAACCTGAAGATGTTCGGTAACCCGCTGCTGCCATCGTTTGGGTTTCCGATACTCGGCGGCACTCTGATGCTGTTGACTATGCTGAAGCCGGAATGGTTCAAGACCCTGTCAGTCGTGTTCGCCTTCTACACGATTCTGATCCTTTATATAACCGCCTGATCGTCTGGGTTAGCAGTTAAGGACAGATTGATGCGGTGAGTCCGCCCGAGCCGATCAGAGCTTATCGAACGTGATTCTCAGTTATTGACCGGAGATACATAAACGCCCCTTTGAAGAGCGTTTATGTATCTGGTGGCCAGGGGCGGGCCAGCCGGCGAAGCCGGCTGGTGATGCCCAGCAACCGGAGCGTAGCGAGGGCAAGGGCTGCTTGCAGCCCGCAGTCAATCGAACTCCCGACACGCGGATTTTCAGTCGGGTAAGGTGCTGCTCAAGACATTGATTTTCAATAGGATATCGGGGCGTCCGTTGCTTGATGTGCACTACTGTGAATAGCGAAGCACAGTTGATACACGCAAATCTCCCGCATCGTATCTATCGCGAATAACACTCGACGCCTTTTTCAAATTTGCTGCCGCTCACGAGTTTTAAGCCAACAAGCGGTCGCAGCCAGGAGATTCTTCGCAATAACAGTTCGTAGCCGCCAAGCGATACGACGACCGCACCCGTCGTAATGACCAGGTACTTTTCCAGGATCGACCAATCAAGAGGAACGATGACATACTCGAGCGTCACAATGACTGTCAGGTGCAGGCAGAACAGCGG
>CAMYMP010000238.1 GCA_947259435.1 uncultured Woeseiaceae bacterium | reverse complement strand
GCGCGCAAGGATGTCGATGATCAACGGTGAGTCCGTCAAAGAGCGCGAGTACCCGACGCCCGACGGGCAATGGATGGCCAATCGTGAGGCAAACCTGTCGTTCGCCCCGGCCCTGTCGTCCAGTAATGAGATCGTCGCGGGAGAGTGGTGGCCCGAGGACTACGCAGGACCACCTCTGGTATCCGTCGAGGAGGAGGCCGCCACAGATACCGGGTTGGTCATCGGCGACCGGATGACGTTCGTGATCGCAGGACAGGAACTCGAGGTTTCCGTTGCCAGCATCCGCAAAGTCAACTGGGACTCGTTTCAGCCCAACTTCTTTATGGTCTTCTCGCCGGGTGCGCTTGATGGCATGCCAACGACCTACATCTCGAGTCTGCGAATTGAAAAGGAACAGCAGCCGGTTCTCGTGCAGTTGGTGCGTGCGCATCCGAGCATTTCGGTAATCGACCTCGATTCAATATTGCAGCAGGTGCGCGGCATCATCGAGAAAGCGAGCCTGGCCGTGCAGGCTGTGTTTGTTTTTACACTCGCGGCGGGGATCGCGGTGCTGTTCGCGGCGGTCCAGTCGACGATCGACGAACGCCGTTTCGAAAGCGCGATGCTGCGTGCGCTGGGCGCCCGCAAGCGCACTGTGTTCGCAGGGGTCATGGCGGAGTTTGCGGCACTCGGCGTAGCGGCAGGCGTTCTCGCCTCGGCAGGCGCATCGATACTCGCTGCGGTCGTGGCAGTGCAGCTGTTCGAGCTGCCGTACGAGTTCAATCCATTATTGTGGACCGTGGGCGTCGCGGCCGGCGTGACCGTCGTCTGTGCGAGTGGATTCGTCGCGGCGCGCGGCGCCATCAACGCACCGCCTGTTGAAGTGCTCAGGGCCGCGTGATGGCTGCGACGTCGCTGTCCTGTGGTGTGGTGCTCGCGCGCAGCACGGATCAGGGTTGGATGACGTTGATGCTCAGGGCATATCACCATTGGGATTTCCCGAAAGGACTCCGAGAGGACGGGGAAGAGTCGCTGGAGGCCGCAATGCGTGAAGTTGGTGAGGAAACAAGCATCGCTGACCTGCATTTCGAATGGGGCGAGCGCTTCATGGAGACGGGGCCCTACAGCCGCGGCAAGACTGCGCGTTACTACCTCGCGATAACGGAGCAGGATAAAGTCGTCATGGGGATGTCGCCTGAAACCGGCGCACCGGAGCATCATGAGTGGCGCTGGGTCAGTTTCGACGAGGCCTACGATCTGGCATCGCCGCGCGTGCGTACGGTCGTACAGTGGGCGCGCCAGATAATAGGTGCCTAAACCACCCGGTTTCTTGCCTCGCCGCCCAGGAATGCGGCGACATTGGCGGCCAGCTCATTGAGCGCATTCTGACGGGCTTCGTTGGTCGCCCAGGCGATGTGCGGCGTCACGATGAGATTGTCTCCCCGGTAATCGAGCAGCGGATCTCCGCGTCGCGGCGGCTCTTCCGGCAGCACGTCAATCGCGGCGCCTGCCAGTTTGCCGCGCTGCAGCGCATCGACCAGTGCGACGGAGTCAACCAGGCCGCCGCGCGCCGTATTGATCAATATCGCATTGTTCTTCATCGTCGCGAAAGCGGCGGCATCAAAAAGGTTTCTGGTCTCGTCGTTCAAAGGGCAATGCAAGGAAATCACGTCGGACCTTGCCAGCAATTCTTCGAAGGTCACGCGAGGTATTTCGGCCTTGTCCGATCCGGGGCGCGCCGCGACGAGCACGGTCATCCAGAACTGGCGCGCGATATCGGCGACACCCCGGCCAAGCGCTCCGTAGCCGACGATGCCGAGGGTCATTGCCGAAAGCTCTCTGATGCGGTGGCTCAGGATGCAGAAGTCCTGGGCACGCTGCCATTCGCCCGACCGCACGGTGGCGGCGTAACGATTCAGGTTGTGCGTCAGCGTCAGCAGGACACCGAACACATGTTCAACCACGGACTGCGTGCAATAATCGCGAATATTGCAGACAGCAACGCCATGCTGTTTTGCCGCGGTCAGGTCGACGTTGTCGGTGCCCGTCGCGGTGAGACCGATAAAGCGAACCGTCGCAGCGCTCTCCAGCAACTCAGACGTCAGGCGAATTTTGTTTGCGAACACAAATTCGGCATCGTGAATGCGTTCAACAACGAGGGGGTCATCGGTCTCGTCGAACACCTCGAGCTCCGGCAACAGCGCACGCAGGGGATGCAGGTCGAGGTCCGGACCCATCGTTGCGTAGTCGAGGAACACTGCTTTCATCGCGAAATCGGTTACTCTGTATGCCGAAGAGCCTGACGATGAATGATCAATACTGGAAACGCAAATCGCTTGCCGAGATGACGGCCGATGAGTGGGAAGGCTTGTGCGACGGCTGCGCGCTGTGCTGCATGCACAAAGTGGAGGATGAGGAGACCGGCGAAGTCTTTTACACGGACGTTGCCTGCAAGCTGCTGGATCTCGGCAGTTGCCGCTGCAGTGACTATGCGAACCGGGCAAGAAAGGTCGTCGATTGCCTGGTCTTGTCGATTGACCGGCCAGAAGCATTCGACTGGCTGCCCGCAAGCTGCGCGTATCGGCGCCTTGCGAACGGCCATGGTTTGCCCGAGTGGCACCCCCTGATTACCGGCAGGGCGGAGTCCGTGCATGAAGCGGGTATCTCGATGTTCGGCAAGGCGGTATCCGAGAACGATACTGACGATTACACGGTGCTTCGGCAGCTCGCCAACTACCCACCGGGAAGCGACATTGAGTGACCACCCGACGACTCCGCTCAGCGGCTATCGGGAGTACCCGATCGAAGAGATGCGGGAGCGGCTCAAGGAATTCTATGCGCAGGTAAACCGGCGCCGCACGGTAAGGGAATTTTCGAACAGGCCAGTGCCGCGCGACATCATCGAAACTGCACTCGCGGCAGCCGGCACTGCGCCCAGCGGCGCCAATCTCCAACCCTGGCACTTTGTTGTCGTCAGCGGTCCGGAGACGAAGAAGAAAATCCGCGTAGCGGCAGAGGCCGAAGAAAAAGAATTCTACGAGCATCGCGCTTCGGCGGAGTGGCTCGCGGCGCTCGAGCCACTCGGCACTGACTCGGACAAGCCGTTTCTCGAAACCGCGCCGTACCTGATTGCCGTATTTCTGCAAAAGTTTGGCAAACTCCCGGATGGCCGCAAGGTCAAGCACTACTATCCGGTCGAATCGACCGGGCTCGCGACCGGCATTCTCATCACCGCGCTGCACCATGCCGGCCTCGCGACGCTGACGCATACACCGAGCCCGATGAAGTTTCTCAACGAAATTCTTGACCGGCCGACGAGTGAGCGGCCGTTCCTGCTACTGGTTGTCGGCTACCCCGCGGACGATGCCGAGGTGCCGGATATCGGTAGAAAGCCGCTCGAGGAATTTACGAGTTTTGTGGAAAAGTGAGCGACTGTTTGAATTCGCAGTGCAAAGCAATGGGCAGCAGGAACAGTGCAATCGCACAACCATTATCCGTAGGAAACGGAACAGGGTACTCGGCAGGAATCACCGCAATTACGGCGTGCTGTCCGTCGTGCCTGACCCCAGCTGCCAGGCGTCGACCCAGACCGTGTTTTCGTACCTGAGTCCCAACTGATCCAGCAGGCGCTCCTCAAGGTCTGGCATATGCGCAACGCCGTAGAAAATGCCGATATGTCCTGCGCCGGCGTCAATCTCTCTCTTGAGCACGTCGACGGCTCGCTGATTGCGAGCGCCGATAACGGCTGAGCCGGAATCCTCGCCGAGAATATCGCGAACCTGTTCCATGTTCGTCATTTCGTACGCAATCATGGTCTTGAATGAATCGTCCTGATCT
>CAMYMP010000237.1 GCA_947259435.1 uncultured Woeseiaceae bacterium | reverse complement strand
GAACAACGTCAGCGCGGCAGCGGGTAAACTAGGATTCACGCGCCTGCTCCTTGTAGATGCTGCTGATCTCGGCCATTTTGGATTCGATCCACTGCTGCGCGACCTCGTTGGTTTCCCTCGGCTTGCGCCCGGTGGCGTCGATGGGCGGGCCGATACAAAATACAACCTTGCCCGGATGTTTACGCAGGATGCGTTTCGGCCAGAAGTCGCCGGCGTTATGTGCGATGGGTACGACCGGGCAGCCGGCCGCGGCCGCCAGCGCTGCGCCGCTCACGCCGTAGCGACGCGTCTTGCCGGGGGCCATGCGCGTGCCCTCCGGGAAAATGCATACGCTCATACCCGCAGCCAGTCGGAGTTTTCCCTGCTCGATGACCTGCTTGACGGCCGGCCCCCCGGCCTTTCGGTTGATGGCTATCGAGTTCATTACGAGTCCCAGTGCCCAACCGAAGACCGGCAACCATAACAACTCACGCTTTAGCACCCAGATCGATGGCGGCAATGCGGCAATCTGCCAATAAGTCTCCAGCACTGTTGTGTGTTTAATGTAGAAAACACAAGGCCGGTCGGGGATGTTCTCCTGCCCTTCGGTGTGCACGTCGAGGCCGCAGAAAAAGCGGCCAGCCCACAGGCACGTTTTTGCCCAACCAACCGCGACGGCCCATCGGGCCCGATGCGGAGCCCAGAAGAGCAACAATTCGAGCGCAGAACCGATCAGCGCCGAGCCGTACATCACCAGCGTGAACAGCAGTCCGCGAAACGTGAGCATCAAATCGACAGCCGGGAGATGTCCGCAACGTCGAGAAACAGCGACCGAAGCTCACCTAGCAGAGCCAGCCGATTATTCTTCGTTGCTTCGTCATCGACCATGACCATCACGTCGTCAAAAAATTTGTCTACAGATTCGCGCAACTCCGCGAGCGCCGTCAATGCCTCGGTGTATTGCCGGTTTTCCAGCATCGGCGCCACTGATTTTTTCGCCGACGCCAGCGCGGTCCAGAGAGCGAGTTCAGCTGGATCGCGCAGCAGCTTGTTTTTTACTTTAGCTACACGCGGCTCTCCGGCTTGTTTGAGAATGTTTGCGATACGCTTGTTTGCCGCGGCGAGGCTTGAGGCGGACTCGAGTTTGATGAACGACTGGACGGCACGCAGCCGCTGCTCGAAATCGACAAGCGACGCCGGGTGGCGTGCGAGCACAGCATCGAATGTCTCGGTTGCCAGTGCGGCGTCACGATCGAGGAAATAGCGCCGCAGCCGTTCAGTGATAAACGCGTACAACTCCGCGCAGAGCTCGTCAGCGTCAACCTTCGCCTTTGGTTGCGCATCGACGGCGTCACGCAGCATCGTCTTGAGGTCCAGGTCCAGGCCGCACTCGATGAGGATTCTCACAAGGCCGACGGCGGCGCGACGCAAACCGAAGGGATCGCGGTTACCCGATGGCTTCTTGCCAATCGAAAAAATACCGGCGAGCGTGTCGAGCTTGTCGGCGACCGCAAGGATTCTGCCATCGCTGGTCGCCGGCAGCGCGTCCCCGGAAAAGCGCGGCAGATACTGCTCGGCAATTGCGTCGGCAACGTTCTGCGGCTCCCCGTCTGCAATGGCGTAGTAGCGCCCCATGGTTCCCTGCAGTTCCGGAAACTCGCCGACCATGCCCGTCAGCAGGTCACATTTGGCCAACGCGGCGGCCCGCTGCACGGCATGCGCGTCGACCTCGAGGGCAGCCGCAATCGATACGCAAAGAGTGGCCGTCCGGACACTCTTGTCATGCAGGCTTCCAAGTCCGCGCTGATAGACGACCTCGCGCAACGCTTCCCGTCGCGCAGCCAACGGTGTGCGTCGGTCGCTCTCCCAGAAGAATGAGGCGTCGGCAAGGCGCGGCCGAACAACGCGTTCATTGCCGTTGCGCACCTGCTCCGGGTCCTTGCTCTCGAGGTTCGCAACGGTGACAAACCGTGGCAGCAAACGCCCGTCTGCGTCTGCGACCGGAAAATATCGCTGATGGCTGGTAAGAGTGGAAACGACAACTTCGCGCGGCAGCTGCAGATAATCCTCGTCGAAGGAGCCGGTTAATGCCACCGGCCACTCAACGAGCGCAGTAACTTCGTCGTACAGCGAGTCTCCATCGACGACGCTGCCACCTGCCGCTTTTGCTTCTGCCTCGACGCCTTTGCGGACGAGTTCTCGGCGCCGGTCGAAGTCGGCAATGACATGGCCATCTTCCTCGAGCGCCGTCAGGTATTCGTCGGGGCGCGTGATCGTTACGAGTTTTTTGCCGTGAAATCGATGGCCGCGCGATTTGTTGCCGGCCCTGATACCCATAATCGAGGCCTTGATCACGTTGTTGCCGTGTAGAAGCACAATCCAGTGCACGGGCCGCACAAACTCGGCATCGCCCGCGCCCCAGCGCATACGGCGTGGAATGGGCAGCGAGGCCAGCGCCGCCTCGATGAGCTCGGGCATCAGCTGCTCGGTAGACTTGCCGGCCTCGACAACCTCGCAGGACAACCACTCGCCTTTTTCCGATTTGCTGCGGCCCAGCTCGGCAACGTCGACGCCACACTTGGCGGCAAACGCCTTGCCTGCCGCGGTTATGTTTCCATCATCGTCGAAGGCAACCGACACCGGAGGGCCCTTCTGTGAAACCTTGCGGTCGTTCTGGCCATGACCGAGTTGCTCGATCATTATGGCGAGACGGCGCGGACTTGCATAAGTGTGCACAGAGCCATGACTCAGACGCGCGTCGTCGACTGCGCCTTCGAGTGCTTCGCCAAAAGCAATGATCAATGAGCGTAGCGCCTTGGGCGGCAGCTCTTCGGTGCCGATCTCTACAAGAAAATCCGCGGGCTTGCTCATGCGGCCGCATCTCCGCTGGCAACAGATTCGAGCATCGGAAAACCAAGTGATTCGCGCGATGCGTAGTACGCTTCTGCAACAGCGCGTGCCACCGCTCGGACTCGCAGGATGAACCGCTGGCGCTCACTGACCGAGATGGCCTGGCGAGCGTCGAGCAAGTTGAAAACGTGCGATGCAACGAGCATTTGCTCGTAGGCAGGAAGCGCAAGGTTCAGCTCGATAAGGCGTTCGCTTTCGTGTTCGGCATGATCAAACTGGTGAAAGAGGTCGTCAACATCTGCAACCTCGAAGTTGTACTTTGATTGCTCGACCTCGTTCTGATGATAGACATCACGATACGTGATGCGCCCGAGTGGTCCGTCCGTCCAGACAAGGTCGAAAATGCTCTCGACGCCCTGCAGGTACATCGCAAGACGCTCGATTCCGTAAGTGATCTCTCCGGTCACCGGCCGGCACTCGAGGCCGCCCACCTGCTGGAAGTAAGTGAACTGGGTAATCTCCATACCGTTGAGCCAGACCTCCCAGCCGAGACCCCAGGCGCCGAGAGTTGGCGATTCCCAGTTGTCTTCCACGAAACGGATGTCATGCACCCTTGTGTCGATGCCGATGGCTCGCAAGGAATCGAGATACAGGTCCTGAAAGTCCGCGGGGGATGGCTTGATCGTGACCTGGTACTGGTAGTAATGCTGCAGGCGAAACGGATTGTCGCCATAGCGTCCATCGGTCGGCCGACGCGAGGGCTGCACGTAAGCAGCGCTCCACGGTTCGGGGCCGATTGCCCGAAGAAAGGTCGCCGGGTGAAACGTGCCCGCGCCCATTTCCTTGTCGTAGGGCTGCAGGATCACGCAACCGCGCTCTGCCCAGTATTGCTGTAGCTTGAGAATCAGGTCCTGGAAGCTGAGCATTTCCGACGGTTTTTCCTTACTCATTATTGTTTCACCGGGCCCAAACCCGCGCAGTATATAGGAGTTC
>CAMYMP010000236.1 GCA_947259435.1 uncultured Woeseiaceae bacterium | reverse complement strand
ATTGAGCATGCTAAGCCGCATCGCGGAGCTGCGCCGTGAGGTCTTACGAGCAGCTACTGCAGGACGATCTGGTTGCGCGCCCTGCGCACCTGGACGTGTCACGGTGTTTTATTGTCCAGGCGCCCGACGGATCCGGAAAAACGGAACTTCTGATTCAACGCTATCTGAAATTGTTGCCGACGGTCGACCACCCCGAAGAGATTCTGGCGATTACGTTTACCCGCAAGGCCGCGGCTGAGATGCAGCTGCGCGTTTTGCAGGCGCTCAAACAGGCCAGCGGTGGGGCCGAACCAGATGAACCCCACGAACGCGTTACCGTTGAGGCCGCAAGAGCGGCTCTGCGATGCGACGAGCAGCGAGGCTGGAGCCTGATCGAGAACCCGCGTCGCATGCGTATACAGACACTCGACTCACTGAACGCATCGATCGCACGAACCCAGCCGTTGACTTCCACAGGCGGCGGAGCCGGCAGCGTCATCGTTGCGGATGCGTCAATGCAATTGCTGTATCGCGACGCTGCCGCATTGACGCTCGACCAGTTGGCGGAGGCGGGCAACATGCAGCAGACGACCAGGGAAGTCCTGCTCCATCTCGACAACAACACGGCATTGTACGTTGGCTACCTTGCGCGCATGCTCGCAACGCGCGATCAGTGGCTGCCGTTTGTCGGCAGCGGCCTTATCGACGCGCGGGAGGCGAGCGAGCTGCGGCACAGGTTCGAGACAAATCTCGAAAAAGTCGTCGCAAGACATCTCGTCAACACGACCAACGCTATCCCGGCATCGCTGGTCGACGCGATGACACGGCTCTGTGCGTATGCGGCGGAGAATCTGCACGGTGCCGCGACGGCGAACAATCCCATTGCAACGTTGTCGGCGTGTGTTGGCCTGCCACCCGCGATGGCGGACGCGCTGCCGCAATGGCTGGGTCTCGTCGAGATACTGCAGACCAAGCAAGGACAATGGCGCAAGCGGGTTAACAAGAACCAGGGTTTCCCGCCGGGCGATTCGGGTCAAAAAGCTGCGCTACTCGACTTGCTCGGTGCGTTGCAAGACGAGGACGAATGCCGCCGATATCTGCACGAGATTCGCGTCCTGCCGCCACAAACGTACAGCGACGAGCAGTGGTCTGTGTTGTTGGCCTTATTTCGTCTGCTGCCGCTTGCGGTAACGGAGTTGAAACGGCTGTTTGCGGAACGCAGTGTGAGCGATCACATCGAGGTAGCTCTGAATGCGAGTGATGCACTCGGCACAGCCGATGCGCCCGGCGAAGCCGCCCTACTGCTGGATTATCAGGTACGGCATTTGCTTGTGGACGAGATGCAGGACACCTCCAGCGCGCAATATCGGATGCTCGAGGCGCTGACCGGCGGATGGGAGAGCGGCGACGGTCGCAGCTTGTACTGCGTCGGAGATCCGATGCAGTCGATCTACCGCTTCCGCAATGCCGAGGTGGGGCAATTTTTGCTTGCCAAGCATTCGGGAATTGGCGATGTACAACTGGACACGTTGACCCTTAGACGCAACTTTCGCTCGGGCGAAAACCTCGTTGCATGGTTCAACCAGGTTTTTCCGCAGGTGTTGCCGCCGAGAGATGATCCGCAGCGCAGCGCAGTGTCGTACTCGGCGGCAGTATCCGTACCGAGGTTTTCCGGCCAGGGGCGTTGCGTCGTGCACCCTCTTTTTGTCAGTGACGCGACGGTTGAAGCTACCACGGGGCTGCATGTGATTCAGGAGACCCTGGCTGCGAACCCGGACGACGACATGGCCGTGCTCGTGCGTAGCCGCACGCACCTTCCAGCACTGCTTTATCGACTGCGTCAGAACGGCATTCCGTATCGTGCCGTGGAAATTGATCGTCTTACTGACTTGCCGGAGATTATCGACATTCTGGCATTGACACGCGCAATTTCGCACCAGGGCGATCGCCTCGCGTGGCTGGCGCTTTTGCGGGCGCCCTGGCTCGGTCTTGACTGGAGCGATCTGCACGCACTGGTCAAGAATGACGTGCGCAGCAGCATCTGGGAACAAATGCATAACGAGGAAATTGTCGCGCGGCTCTCCGAGTTTGGTCAGGCAGCGGTCTCGAGATTGCGAAACAAGCTCGTCGATGTTCTGGCTTCTTACCGCGTCGAGCCGTTGCGCAGTCGGGTTGAAAAAGCGTGGTTCCATCTTGGCGGGCCGGCAATCCTTCCGGATCCACACGCGATAGACAATGTCTATCGGTACCTCGATGTCATCAGCAAGATCGAAGTTGCCGGTTCGATACCAGACATCGCGGATCTGGAGACCGTACTCGACACGGAGCACGTCTCCAGCGATATCAATGCGCGTTTACAGGTAATGACGATGCATCGCGCGAAAGGCCTGCAGTTCGACCATGTGCTTTTGACCGGGCTCGGTCGCGTGCCTCGATCCCGGGAACAAACCGTTCTGAGCTGGTTTGACATTCCTGATGAACACGGCAGATCACAAAAAGTCATCAGCCCCGTAGGTCCTCGGGCTGAACTCGACCGGGATCCCGTGCACAGCTATATCGGCAAGGTGGAGACGGAGAAGGACAGGAACGAGTTGGGACGATTGCTATATGTAGCGTGCACGCGTGCGCGCAAGTCTCTGCACTTGCTGGGCAATACACGGGTATTACAGACCGGCCTGCGGCCGGATCCGCGAAGCCTTTTGAACCTGCTCTGGCCGATGGTGGCAGACGATTTTGAACGCGCCTTTGACCCTGACGCGCATTCTGGCATCGACGGCGTGGATGATGGCTGGCTGATGCCCGAGCTGACGCGCTTCGACCCGCCCTGGACAACACCCGAGGCGCCACCAGTGCCTGGCAGGCGCGCGATCGGTAGTTCGACCGAAGACCATTCCCGGGTCGAGTTCTACTGGGTTGGAGCGGGGGCAAGGCTGGCTGGAACTCTCGTGCATCGATGGGTGCAGTTGGCCGCAGCAGGGCGTGTGGACCTGCGCGCGGAGCCACGTCCACAGATTTTGCGGAGAAGTGAACGCTGGCTTCACGAAGCCGGTATCGATGCCGAAGCGGCGGTACCAATCGTCCGTCGTATCGACGAAGCGCTGCAAGGAATAATCGGTGACGAGAAAGGCCGCTGGCTGCTCGAGGGGGAAGGCCATGCCGAGTTGGCGTTGAGCGGCGTGCTTAATAATCGCATCGAGTCTGTCGTATTAGATCGCGTTCGAATCGACGATGACGATACGCACTGGATTATCGACTACAAGACGAGCTCGCATGAAGGTGGCGACCTGGCCAACTTCCTAAGTGCCGAAAGCGACCGCTACCGTCCGCAACTCACAAAATACGCGCAGCTATACCGTAACTATTCGGATGCAGATGTCCGTTGCGCTCTGTACTTTCCGCTGTTGCGCGAATTCGTGGAAGTACAGCTGTAGGAGCTCACTAAGTGATTGTGCATAACCTGCCGTGGGCCGGACAATGTTCAGGGGAAGCAAAGCGCAGCGCAGCGAGCCATGACTCTGAACATTGTCCGACCCACGGTGGATGGTTTCACTCTTTGCGCTCCTACAGCTGACCTTCGAGCCTGAGTTCGTGCTGACCGCGCTCGTTTGCGGAGCCGAGAAACTGCATCTGCTGACGCACGCTGGCCGGCGTGTTGCTCTTGGCCGCAAGCTGGGCGATAAATTGGTAACTGCGGTCGCTCGATAGCTGCAGGCTGCCCGCAAGGTCTATGACGCCGTCCGTGTCCTCGACGCTGGCCATTACGCCAGTCTCCTGGGTGAAGAACTCGGCCCGATATCCGCCTATCGACGAACGGTAAACGAGCGGCACAGTCAGGTTGGCCACTTCCAG
>CAMYMP010000235.1 GCA_947259435.1 uncultured Woeseiaceae bacterium | reverse complement strand
CCTTGGCGAGCGTGGCGGAAGTCAGCTTGTTCGAAACGGGGCAAAGCGCGCCGAATTCAGCGCCGAGTTCGATGTCTCGGCCTTGCCGCTTGTTACTGGATGGCTCGAACAGCAAGCGCTCGATCAGGATAACGCTTGCCTGCTGCGCCGCGTTATTGGTGCTGACGGACGCTCACGGGCATTCATCAATGGCAATGCGGTCACCATGCAGCAGTTGAAATCGCTTGGCGAACTGTTGCTGGATATTCACGGCCAGCATTTTCATCAGTCCCTGGGCCGCCGGCCTGTACAGCGGGAATTGCTCGATTACTTCGGCGAGTTAACGGACAGACGGCTGGGGACCGAAGCAGCGTTCGACAGCTGGCAGACACTGCAGAAACGTCTGGACACATTACTCTCTGCCGATGCCGATCGTGCGTCGCGACTGGACCTGCTGGAATTCCAGCTCCACGAACTTGACGCCCTGGACGTCAGTGAGGGCGAACTCACCGAGCTGCAGGCCGAGCGGCAGAAATTGAAACATAGCGGCGCGCTCGCCGCCGGAGTAGCGTCGGCGCTGCGCAGCCTGTCGGAAGACGACGACGCCAACGCGAACAGCCTGCTGGCCGACGCGTTCAGGTCGCTCGAAGCGCTCGTTGCCTATGACGATGGACTCAAAGCCGTCAGCGAACTGCTTGAGAACGCGACCATCCAGATCACGGAAGCAAGCGATGCATTGCAGCGCTATGGCGAATCGATCGACATGGACCCAGCCCGCCGCGACTGGGTCGAGGAGCGCCTCGACGCCATGCAGTCGGTAGCACGGAAGCACAGGGTTTCCGCCGAAGATCTACCCGTATTGGCCGCCAGGCTCAGGGCCGAGCACGATGAACTCACCCACGCCGAAGAACGTGGCATAGAGCTCGAAAGACAGGTTGCGGATGCCAAAGCGGCATATCGCAAGCTAGCCGAAACCCTGTCGAAAGGCCGCAAGAAAGCAGCGAAGGCGTTTTCGGCCGCCGTAACCGAGGCAATGGGTGGCCTCGGAATGCCGGGTGGCGTATTTGCCGTAAACGTGACGGTACTGCCCGACGATGCCGCGCGACCGTGGGGAATCGATGATATTGAGTTCGTGATCAGCGCGAACCCCGGCCAGCCGGCGATGCCCTTATCCAGGGTCGCTTCCGGCGGCGAACTGTCCCGCATGAGTCTTGCCATTCAGGTCATCGCGAGCGATGGCAGCGTCATTCCAACGATGGTGTTTGACGAAGTGGACAGCGGTGTGGGCGGACGCGTCGCGGAAATGGTCGGTCGGCGACTGCGCGAAGTTGGAACGAATCGCCAGGTTCTCTGTGTAACCCATTTACCGCAGGTTGCCAGCCTGGCCGATCAGCACTTCCGGATCAGCAAGGTCAGCGACGGCAAAGCAACCAGAACCGGCGTAACCGTGTTGGGCAAGGAAGAACGCATTGAAGAGCTGGCGCGGATGCTGGGCGGCGTCGAGATTACACAAAAAACCATCGACCATGCGGCCGAGATGCTGGCCGGCGCCGCACGCAAGCGCGCCTAGACCGCTATTCGTCTTCGTTCGAGCCTTGTATCGGCCGGACGTACAGCACAAGATTGTGATCAAGGATTTCATAGCCGTACTTCGCGGCCATATCGTGCTGCAGTTTTTCGATATCCTCGCTGAAAAACTCGATCACGTCGCCTGATTCAACACAGACCATGTGATCGTGATGCTCGCCGTCGTCGAGTTCAAATACGGAATGGCCGCCCTCGAAGTTGTGCCTGGTTACAAGGCCCGCCGACTCGAACTGGGTCAGCACCCGATACACCGTTGCCAGTCCGATGTCTTCGCCAGTATCGAGCAGCTCTTTGTAAATGTCTTCTGCACTCAGATGCCGGAGACTCGACTTCTCAAAAATCTCCAGAATTTTCAGCCGCGGCAACGTGATCTTGAGGCCGGCTTTGCGTAATTCCTGACGTTGCTCCATGAACTGAATCTCTTTGGTCGAGCATAAAACGGGTGTCGTGCCGCAAGGCAAGAAGGTATGATGCGCGCCTATTATGACGTAGTTGGCAGTCCGGCTCTAGCGCCCAGCTGCCTTTGAACGACGAAACCCCGGCCGAAACCGGCTGTCGAATCCTAATACTCTATGCGCAGAATTCTCCTTTTGGCCCTGATCCTTGCCACGCTCACGTTCTCGGGCGGCTGCGTTTATCGCGCCAGCATGTCCCAGGGTAATCTGATCAAACAGGAAGATCTTGATCAGGTCGAAATCGGCATGACGCGCAATCAGGTGCGTTTCTTGCTCGGAACGCCGATGGTCGACGACCCGTTTCATCAGGCGCGCTGGGATTACATCTACTTCGTTCGAGTAGGCCGCGACGACGCGACGTTCAAGCGCTGGGTTACGATTGTGTTCAAGGATGAAATCGTCGCACAGATCCGCAAAGATCAGGAACTCAATCCGAATCTCTGAGATTCTTAACCGTCGCTTGCTTCTCGCATCGTAAGACCGGCTCGCGCCAGTTCTCGCCTTGCATCCCGCGGATCCCGTAACAGCGGTCGGTATAGCTCAACGCGATCGCCACTCTTGACCAGCGCGTGACGCTCAACGTGATGCCCCCAAATTCCCGTTTGCAGCGCGCTAAGGTCTTCATCGGGATATTTTTCCACGATGCCTGACAATGCGATCGCCTCCTCGACCGTAGCGCCTTCCTGCAGAGAGACCTTGACTAACGACTGCTCCGTAGCCAGAGCGAACACAACCTCGATGTCTATCAATCCGTCCACCGTGCCGCCATTATCCGTACACATCTTTTGCCCGCTGCGTAAACGCATCAACCAGAGCATTACAAGTTTGCTCGAAAAACCTGCCTATCATCGCATCGAGTGTCCGGCTCTCGAATTCGAATTCCATGTGCAACGACACCTTGCTGCCGGCGTCACCCAATGGCCGAAAATTCCAGCTGCCCGAAAGGTGTCGAAACGGTCCCGCCACCAACTCGAGATGCATCGATTTCCGTGGTTGCATCGTATTTCGAGTACGAAAACGTCTGCTGATTTTGCCGCGATGCAACTCAAGAGTCGCCTCCACGACATTGCCTTCGCGAAAATGGACCTCGACGTCATTGCACCACGGCAGGAAATCCGGATACGCATCGACATCCTCCACCAGGACAAACATGTCATCGGCAGAGTACGGAACTAATGCACTGCGACTGACCTTACGCATTTACACAGGGCCCGTACGCAGCATCCGGAATCACGACAACTCTGGAAGCAGCCCGACGGCTTTCAGGAAGACGAACAGAATGCCTACAGGGGCGACAAACCGTGCTAGCAGTCTCCATATCTTGTAGGCACTGCCGGAGCCACCAAGCTCGTCGGCGGTCGAGTTGCGACACATGATCCATCCGGCGAAGACCGCAATCGTGACGCCACCCAACGGCAACATGATGTTGCTCGTAACGTGGTCGACATTGTCGAATATCGTGCCTTTGTAAAACTCGAATTCACTGAGCACATTAAATGACAAAACAGAGCCGAATCCGAGCACCCAAATCAGTCCGCCCACAATGATCGCCGCCTGTGCGCGAGTACGAAACTGTTGTTCCACCAGCCAGGCAACCGCTGGCTCCATCAAGCCGATGGCCGAGGTCCAGGCAGCGAACGACAGCAGTACAAAGAAAATGGTTGAAAAGAACACGCCGCCCGCCATCTTGCCGAACGCCAAGGGCAGCGTGTAAAAACCGAGTCCCGGGCCTTCGGCCGGGTCCAGGCCATTAGCGAATACCAGCGGAAAAATCACAAGTCCTGCCAGCATCGCAATTGCTGTATCTGCGAGTA
>CAMYMP010000234.1 GCA_947259435.1 uncultured Woeseiaceae bacterium | reverse complement strand
ACGCCGCCCACGAGAATGACTGGCAAGGCATCATCGTGAACGGGGCAATTCGCGATGTCGTGGAGCTCCAGGATGTGCCAATCTCGATATTCGCCCTGGCCACCTGTCCCCGTAAGAGCGAGAAAAGGGGACTGGGGGTTCGCGGCGAGCCGATCGATCTTGCGGGCACGCCAGTTCAACGGGGCGATATTGCTGCTGCCGATCCGGACGGCGTCATTATCATTGACGCCTCGATCTTCAACGAGGCTTAGCTCGACGTAAAGATGTTCGTAGCGTCTTGCAGAAATCCTGAGTGTCACACAAGAGACATCGTCAGGGCTTTAGCCGACTCCCAATGAACTTACGGAATTTTTCGCCGTACGGGGGCCGTGCGATGCTCAGAAGATCAGCCGACATCTGAGTGTAGACCGCTTTCTTGTGACTGAACTCCATGAATCCATCCTTGCCATGATACGCGCCCATTCCGGACGGCCCGACGCCGCCAAACGGAAGGTCTTCCTGCGTCACGTGGAAGACAACGTCGTTGACAGTTACACCGCCCGACGTCGTGTTACTTAGTACAAAGTCACGTTCGTCTTTGTCGGCGCCGAAATAATAGAGCCCGAGCGGTCGCGGATGCGTATTGATGTAGGTCACGGCATCTTTTACGTTGGCATAGTTCTTAATAGGAAGAATCGGGCCGAAGATCTCATCCTGCATGACGAGCATATCGTCGGTCACGCCGGCAACGATGCACGGGGCCATCTTGTGATGCGTCTGCTGCGAGAAATCTTCGCCGTTCGGATTTATCTCGATGATCTCGGCACCTTTCGTCCGGGCATCTTCGATATAAGAATTGAGGCGATCGAAATGGCGCTGGTTGATGACCGACGTGCAGTCCTCATTCTCCTTGAGGCCGCTCGGGAACATGGTCGCGACTGCGCTCTTCGCCGCCTCGACGAAGTCAGCCGTTTTCCCTTCTGGTAACAAGACGTAATCCGGCGCCAGGCAGATCTGTCCCGCGTTCAGGGTCTTGCCCGACATGATGCGTACTGCCGCTTTATGCAGGTCGGCGGATTCACCAATGATCACTGGCGACTTACCGCCGAGTTCCAGGGTCACGGGCACGAGATTGTCTGCCGCGGCGCGCATCACGTGATAAGCAATCGAGGTTCCACCAGTGAACACGAGGTGGTCGAACGGCAGCGCGGAAAACGCTGCGCCGGCTTCGGCTCCGCCCGTAACCACCGCAATTTCATCTTCGGCGTAATACTCAGCGATCAGTTTAGCCATCAGTTCCGAGGTGTTTTCTGTGAATTCCGATGGCTTGATCATGGCGCGGTTGCCTGCCGCAAGGACACCGGCCAGCGGCGTAAAGGTCAGGTTAACCGGGAAGTTCCACGGACTGATAATGCCGACCACACCTTTTGGCTGGTAATGGACGGCCGCCCTGGCACCGAGGATGCCAAGCGGAAACTGCGCCGAGCGTTTGTCAGGCCGCATCCAGGAACGCAGGTGCTTTTTCGCGTACTTCAGCGCGTCGATCGAGCTGCTGATATCGGCGAACGTCGACTCGTCTTTCGAGCGATGCCCGAAATCGGCAGACATCGCATCGCATAGTGCTTCGCGGTGCGTCAACAACAGATCGATCGACTTGTCCAGCCACTCGATCCGTTTCTCCGCCGGCGGTATGCCGTCTCGATTACTCGCCGCTTTTTGTATGGCAAGCGTCGTTTCCAGTTTTTTGGGATTCTCGAACGTCATTTCTCTTCTTCCAGTTCGTTGTGAAGCTGCCGGCCCTCCGGCGGTTCGCTCTTTGGCGACTCGATGAAAGGCGGCTTTCGCCCCATGATTTCTCCATAATGCACCATCTACTGCCTGATGGCTTGTTCCTGCGTGGGATATGATCGCGCAAAGGCGGTCGTCAAATACTCTCGCATACCGTCCTGCAATGCCAGCGAGTGCAGGAACGAGCAGAAGCCATTATCATACCGGCCGCTCCTTCGATCTCTCTGCCGACGCAGCTTAGCGGCCGTGCAAATCGTTCCAGGCGTCACACAGATGATACGCATCACTAAAACAACTGTGCCAATATGACGGATTGGCATCCGTCGGATCGTTCAGACATCTAATCAAAGGAATCAAGCCATGAATTTGGGAGTCACTGATCGCCTACGCCCGCTGCTCGACGCAGTGAAAGCGTTTATCGACGAGCGAGTACTTCCCGTCGACGAGGAGTATCTTGCCGAGGTCAACAACGGCGATCGCTGGTCGCTGAACGACCGGCAGACAGAAATACTGAGTGGCCTGCAAAGCGCGGCCCGTGAACAGGGCCTGTGGAATTTCTGGCTTACCGACAGTGAGCAAGGTTACGGCCTGACCACGGTCGAGTACGCCTACCTCGCCGAGGAGACCGGCCGGGCCTATCTTGCAGCAGAGGCATTCAATTGCAGTGCACCCGACACGGGCAATATGGAAGTGCTCGAGCGTTATGGCACAGATGAACAGAAGAAGCAGTGGCTCGAGCCTCTGCTCGAAGCCGAAATACGTTCTGCCTATGCGATGACCGAGCCCGACGTCGCATCGTCCGACGCGACCAATATTTCGACATCCGCCGTGCTCGAGAACGGTGAATGGCTTATCAACGGCGAGAAAACCTATATTTCGGGCGCCGGCGACGCGCGCTGCAAAATTTTGATCTGCATGGTGAAGTCGAACCCGGAAAACGGCCGTCACCAGCAGCATTCGCAAATCCTGATTCCGATGGATACACCCGGTGTCGAAGTTGTCCGGCCAATGAATGTGTTTGGGGAAGACGACGCGCCGCATGGACATATGCACATTCGGCTCAACGACGTGCGCGTACCGGAAGCCAATATGATCCTCGGCCCGGGGCGTGGTTTCGAGATCGCCCAGGGCCGGCTTGGGCCCGGCCGGATTCACCACTGCATGCGCGTGATCGGCGCAGCCGAGAGGGCTCTGCAGCTGATGTGCGGTCGCTCGGTCTCGCGCACGGCTTTTGGCCGGCCGCTGGCAAAGCTCGGTGGCAACTACGACAGGATCGCCCACGCGCGCACGAACATCGATATGGCGCGACTGCTGACGCTGCAGACTGCCCACGTCATCGATACCGCGGGGGTACAGGAGGCGCAGGTCTGGATCTCGAAGATCAAGGCGGCGGTACCGAACATCGCGCTCGACGTGATCGACGACGCCATACAAATGCACGGCGCCGCCGGCATATCGCAGGACTTTCCGCTCGCGAGCATGTATACGAATGCCCGCACATTGCGTTTCGCCGATGGCCCCGACGAGGTGCACCGCATGGTCGTCGCACGCAACGAATTACGCCCATACGTCAAGGCAATGCAGTAATAGCGAATAGGCAAAAACAATGACAGAAACCATCAATGCCGAAGAACTTCCCGGCCTCGTCGGCAGGGAACTGGAACCGTCACCCTGGATCGAGATCACCCAGGAACGCGTCAATCAATTTGCCGAGGCGACAAATGATTTTCAGTTCATCCATGTTGACCCGGAGAAAGCTGCGCAGACACCGTTCGGCGGACCGATCGCTCACGGTTTCCTGTCGCTATCGCTGCTGTCCTATCTCAACGCCCAGAATGCGATCGTCCCCGAGAACATGGTCATGGGCATCAACTATGGTTCCGACAAGGTGCGCTACCTGATGCCGGTGCGGGTGGGCAAACGGATCCGTTCGAAACAGAAGGTACTCGAGGTAAGCGAAAAGAATCCGGGCCAGTGGCTGATCAAGAATGCCGTTACGGTGGAAATCGAGGGTGAGGAAACTCCGGCATTGGTTGCCGAGATACTGTCAATGATGGTTGTTGCTTAACACGAC
>CAMYMP010000233.1 GCA_947259435.1 uncultured Woeseiaceae bacterium | reverse complement strand
CACGAGCGACCGACACCGTATCCCGACGCCGAGTGACTCGACGCCTGCTAATGTCGCAGAAACGGTCAGACAGCTTGTTTCTGAGTTCGATTACTCGGGCACGGTCGGATGCTGTTTTCCGACCGTTGTCGTCGACGGCCGGGCCAGAACTGCGAGCAACATGGGCGAAGCCTGGCGCGGCACGCAGATCGACGCACTGTTCGCAGAAGCGACCGGCAATCCGTTCGTCGTTCTCAACGACGCCGATGCCGCCGGTATGGCCGAGATGCGGCTCGGCAGCGGCCGGGATCTCGACGGCATCGTTATCATGATTACGATCGGAACTGGCCTCGGCAGCGCGTTGTTCTATGACGGTCTCCTGATACCGAACTCCGAACTCGGCTGGATGCCGGGCACGAACGGCGAGCCGATCGAGAAATACGCGAGCGATCGTGCGCGAACCGTGAATCAGCTGTCATGGCTTGAATGGGGTGAGCGCTTCAATTACTTCCTCGAGCGCGTCACGCGCGTGATGACGCCCGATCATTTCATTCTCGGCGGCGGCGCCTGCAAAAAGTACGACCTGTTCCAGGACACGATCAAAGTGCCCGTGCCAATACACATTGCAAAGTTCCTGAACAATGCCGGGATTATTGGTGCTGCGGCTGCGGCGGGTGCTGCGAAGTAATTCCGGGATAGGCATGGATTCGTTCGTTACACTCGCAAAAGCTGTCGCCAGCGATTGCAGGATCGACAAAGAGATCGGTATTTGAATATATTATGTTAATATTAACGGATTAGCGTATTGAGTGCGCGTTGCCGCATGCCGTCGCTTTGGCCAGTGCGATCGATGCCAACGTTACTTTGTTGCGCGTCGTTTCGCCGGCAGAGTTTCGCACAGAAGACTCATTTAGCCGGGTGGATTGGCGCTTATACAAACACCAGGCACAGGCCTACCTCGAGAGCGTTGCTGCGGCATTCGACTCGGCCGGCATCCCTGTTGATATGCGAGTCGAAGAAGGTCGGCCCGCCGAGGCAATAGTCGAAATAGCAAGTAGCCTCGGCATCAATCTGCTGATCATGAGCACGCATGGAAGTGGTGCGGCAACCGATTTCCCGCGCGGCAGCATCACCGGCAAAGTTCTCTCGACCTATAACGCCTCTGTTTTCTTGGTGAGCGGTCTCGCTGAGCCAGGTTCGCAACCGAAGGCAGATTACGAGCGGCTGCTCGTCCCGATTGACGGTTCGTCCCGATCCGAAGGTGCATTGCGGGTCGCCGCGTCACTTGCCGAATCGCTCGATGCACGGCTCAGCGTTGTCTATGTTGCGGAATCGTCCAAGGTGCCATCGATCTTGCGCCGCGACCCACGGGCGTCGGACCTTTGCCAGGAACTTTCCGAAAGCGTCCGCCGAGCCGCAGAACGGGAGCTTGCGGAGTTAATGGCGCGGCTTCCGGCGGAGCTCGAGTTGCAGACCGGCGTCATTTTGGATGACAAGACGGCCGATCCGCTCGCAGAGATTGTTCGCAGATTTGACCCGGATCTGATCGTCACGAGTACGGATATCGTCAGCAGCGCCGCCGGGTCCCCCCGATCCCTCATCCACACGGTATCGGCTGTCGATAACGTACCGATACTCGTGCTGAGTCCGAAAGGCATCGGCAATGTTTTTTGCGAATCCCGAAAGCTCGCCGGGTCAGATATCCTCACCGCCGATGTAAGTTGACCCGATGATGGCCGCGGCCTCGCCGGTTCCGCTGGCCGAGTTGGTAACGGAACTCGCCGTCCGGCACAACTCAAACCTGAGCCCCAACAGCGTTGGACCGACTGGTCGACAGATGAGTCGTAGGCTTGAGGCGCGCCTCCGGCATCTGACCGAACGCGCAGCCGGTCTACCCTCTTCGACTCATGCAGATCTCATTGGTCTCGATTGGATCGTCGACAATCAGCACATCATTCGCGAGGCAATCGACCAGGTCGGTGGCAATTTACCGCGCGGATACGTCCGCAAATTACCGTCTGTCGGGGAGGCGCAGGATGCTGTTATGCCCCGCATAAAGGCACTGGCCGAAAACATAATTGAGTGCGGCGCGCTGCCTGTGGACATGGCGTGGATCGAGGGGTTTCTCGCGGATTACCAAGCCAAAGCGCCGTTGACCTTGGGCGAACTTTGGGCCTTTCCGGCTTTTCTGCGCGTCGTCGTTATCAACGACCTTTGCGAAGCGCTCGATCGCGGGATTGGCCTCGTCATTAATGGTGGCAAAGGGTCTCAATTGGCGGAAATCGCCAGCACGCTGTCCGGCGCGGTCGTTAGTCTGCGTGCCATAGCCGCCAATGACTGGCGTGAATTCGTCGAGCACCAGAGCACCGTTGAATGGATCCTCAACGACGATCCTTCAGGCGACTATTCGTCGATGGATGCAGAATCGAGAAATCGCTATCGCGAGCGTGTCGAGGCCCTCGCACGTCGATTCAGACGATCCGAATGGGTAGTTGCCGAGAAAGCAATTGCTCTTGCTCGGGACGCATCCAAAACAGCATCTGCGCGCGATCGCCACGTGGGCGCGTATCTGATGGAACATGGCGTTGCTCGATTGGAGCTGGCAGCGACGTCGTGGCTCTATGTGCTGACGATCGGCACTGTGTCCGTACTCTCACTCGTGCTGACTCACACGATTTTACTGGCGCCGCATTTCGAGTCTGCGTCACGCTGGATTCTGATCGTCTTGTTGACTGTGCCCGTGCTCACGATTTGGACCGAGATCGTGAATTGGCTGATAACACAGATTGCTCCGCCGCGAGTATTACCGAAGCTCGATTTTTCGCAATCGATCTCCAAAGAACATGCAACGGTCGTCGCCGTTCCGTGCATGCTGACAAATACCGCTGAAATCGATCGGCTCATTCACTCACTCGAGATCAACTACCTCGGCAACGATGATCCACGTCTGCATTACGTGCTGTTGAGTGATTACATCGATTCCGATCGGGCAGAATCCGGCAAGGATATAGCCCTGCTCGACTATGCCATCGCCGGAATTGACACTCTGAACGGCCGATACGCCAAAAAAGGCGCTCGACCTTTCGCCCTGTTTCACAGGCGTCGCGTCTGGAATGACAACGCAGGAATCTGGATGGGCTGGGAGCGCAAGCGCGGAAAAATTGAGGAGTTCGACCGTTGGTTACTGGGTGCAGAAGACACGACGGTTGCAGTTGTTCACGGCGATACATCTGCTGCGCGCGGCGCGAGATTCGTGATCACGCTGGACGCCGATAACCAATTGCTGCCCGGAGCGGCTGCGAAACTGATTGGAACCCTCGCACACCCGCTCAATCGGCCACAATTCGACGAGCGTAGCGGTCGGGTTATCGCCGGCTACACGGTGGTTCAGCCTAGAGTCGACGTGCACCCGGCGAGCGCTAATCGCACGATTTTCTCCCGACTGATGGCGGGCAGTACAGGCATCGACCTTTATCATCAGGCGGTATCCGAAGCCTACCAGGACCTGTTTGGTCGCGGAATATACAGCGGCAAAGGTATCTACGATGTGCGCGCCTTTGCACGCAGCGTGGAAGGACGTATTCCGGCGAATGCCGTATTGAGTCATGATCTTTTGGAGGGAATACTTGGCCGAGCCGCGTTTGCCTCGGACATCGTGTTGCTCGAGAGCGCGTCTCCCAATCTAACGGCGGAACTCTCGCGCCAGCATCGTTGGATTCGCGGCGACTGGCAGCTCTTGCCATGGCTCATTTCGTTCGGCGCAACTCCGGCACGGCAGTATGGCGTCGATCTTCTTGGTCGCTGGAAGCTGTTCGACAATCTTCGTCGGAGCCTCGTGGCACCGTTTCTGCTGTTGTTGTTTCTGACCGGCTGGATACTGTTGCCTGGACATGCAGGAATCTGGACCTTAGCAGTCGCGCTGTTCCCGGCACTAAGCATTGTCTACACTTTTCTGGGTGATCTCAGATTCAGCGCCCTACGATGGGGAACGCTACGCTCGACCGCCATCCGCCTTACGGGCAATTTCGGCAAGCAAGTTGGCCAGTATTTAGTCAATCTCACGATCCTGCCGATTGTCGCAGCGGTTTCGCTCGACGCCATAGCGCGGACCGTCACTCGGGTAACGATAACGCGGCGCAATCTGTTGCAGTGGACGCCGTCAGCGCAAAGCGCGCGTGCCTCGGTAGGACAGGGTGTCGGCGCGAGCTATAGACGAAGTATCGTCGCACCGCTGCTCGGCATTGTCGCACTGGCGATCGCCGCACGCGCTGCTACTCAGGGAGCGCTGTTACCTGCCCTGTTCGGAACTGCCTGGTGCGTAGCGCCGTGGCTTTCGTGGCTCATGGCCCGAGAGCACGAAGAACCGCCACGACTGTCGGCCAGCGACAGCGTCGAACTCCGCAAACTGGCGCGCCGCACGTGGCAGTTCTATGAACGCTTCGTTGGTCCCGAAACACATTGGCTGCCGCCGGATAATTACCAGGAAGTGCCAAAGCTCGCCTTGGCCGAAAGGACTTCGCCCACGAATATCGGTCTGTTCCTGCTTGCAGCGGTAGCCGCACACGATCTCGGGTATACCGGCATCGTCGGATTGCTGTCAAGAATCGACGGCACGACGTCGACGATACGACGGATGAAGCGTTTCCATGGACATCTGTTCAACTGGTACAGCACGCGCGACCTGTCCGTGCTGCCGCCAGACTATGTATCGACGGTCGATAGCGGCAATCTGCTGGCCGCTTTACTGGTCTGCCGGACGGCGCTCGAGAATCTTGACCAGGCGCCTCTGGCTCACGTTCGCGCCGAGGCCGCGCTGCAGGATCTGGTTGCGAACATAGCCGACACGGTTGGCGCAACGCACCATAGTGAGACCGCTGAAACGTCGGCCATCCTGGCCGTTCTCGAAAAGACCAGTCGACGAATCGCCGCTACAGAACCAAGCGTCGAGGCATGGATCGAAACAGTTGACGTGATCCGTGACTCGTTGTGTGCGGAACTCGACGACGCGATTCTCTCCGTCGCCAAAAAGGGTACCGTCTCGTGGAGCGCACCCAGAATCGAGGAATTACGAAGCTGGATGATACAACTTCGCTCTGAAGCGGGCATTCTGCAGGCTGAATTGGCAAACACGCTGACCTATTTTCGTGCGACGGAAACTTATCGGACAGACGAGACGAAGTCGACGATGCCGCGGACGCTGGGCGAGATGATCGATCTGGTAGGTCGTGCGTCGGCTCGGACGGGCCTCGACCGGCAGGGCCCCAGCTCGGCGTCGAATTCATCGGCGAACGGTCAGTCGCTCACGGAGGTAGCAAGAATACTGCGCGAGTTACTTGCGCTTCGCGATCGTGTCGTCAAGCGCATTGATCAAATCGTCGAAAAAACGGACTTCAGTTTTCTGTTTAATCGCTCGCGCAAACTCTTTCATATCGGATATAACAACACGACCGGAGAACTTGATCCGAGCTATTACGACCTGTTGGCATCCGAGGCCAGAATTGCAAGCATCGTTGCAATAGCCAAGGGCGACGTTCCGGTCGCGCATTGGGTGCATCTGGGGCGGCCGCTACGACGCATCGGCGGCATGCGCGTGGTGCTGTCCTGGAGTGCAACGGCGTTCGAATATCTGATGCCGGCACTTTTCATGGTGTCTCCGCCCCATGGACTCCTCGATGTAAGCTGCCGTGCCATCATTCGGGAACAACGCAAGTTGTCGCGCCACAGCAAGGTGCCTTGGGGTATTTCCGAATCCGCCTATTTCGATCTCGATTCCGCAGGAAACTATAAGTATTTCGCGTTTGGCGTCGATTCACTCGCGATGCGGCGTTCCGCGCCAGAACGATACGTCGTATCACCCTATGCCAGCATCCTGGCGCTACCGTTCGAGCCGGCCGGCGTCGTTTCCAATCTGGAGCGGCTGCGTGATTTCGGGTGTTTGGGCCGCTACGGCCTCTATGAGGCCTTGGACTTTGGTGAAGACCACGGTGCCAAATCGAAACCGCGCATCGTGCAGTCGTATATGGCCCATCACCAGGCGATGATTATGGCCGCAATTGCAAATGCACTGTGCAACGATTCCCTCGTAACGCGATTCCACGCAAATCCAAAAATTAGCGCCGTTGAACATTTGTTGTATGAATCGCTGCCGAAACGAGCCCAGGACCGGATCATCAAGCGCCCGCCACCCGTTCGTCAGCGCGTCGTACCCATCATGACCGCCGACCACGTGAAGATTGCGCCGTTTCGGCACGAACGCTTCGTCAACGTGGTTGGCAATGGACATCTGAACGTGAGAACCACGGGTCGAGGCAGTGGTGATATCAGCTGGAACGAACGCGCCATCACCCGTTGGCAACCGCGAACAATGGGTCCCGAAGGCGGCGACCGAATCTACTTGTCCGATTCGGATTCGGACGCGATTGAAATCATCGGTGTCATAGATAATTCC
>CAMYMP010000232.1 GCA_947259435.1 uncultured Woeseiaceae bacterium | reverse complement strand
TGCACCTGCTGGACGATAAGGAAGCGGCGATCGCCAAGGTATACAAGATGCTGAAACCGGGCGGTGTCTTTGTCACCAGCACCGCGTGCCTGGGCGACAGGATGAAGTTTTTCAAGTTCATCGCGCCAATCGGAAAATTCTTCGGCTTGATACCGCTCGTCAAAGTGTTCAGCACGAAGGAATTGCAGGACAGCCTGACCGGTGCCGGATTCGAGATCGACTATCAATGGCGGCCCGACAAAGGGCAAGCCGTGTTCATCGTGGCCAGGAGAACGAACCGATGCGCGACCTTATAAACGGTTTGCACTTCTTCGGCCGCTTTGCCTACAGCTTCAGCAAGCTCGGCTACAACCAGCGGCGCCTGCTTTGGACTAACCCGCCCGGAGACTTTCATGGTCAGAACTGGCTGGTCAGCGGTGCATCGGGAGGCATTGGCCGCGCCATCGCAACCGCTGCGGCGGAGCGCGGTGCTGCAGTGGATGCGCTCGCGCGAAGTGGCGAAAAGCTGGCCAGACTGACTGAGACGGCCGGTACGCACATCGTCGCCCGACGCATCGATCTGTCGTTGACGCATGAAGTCGATCGCCTGTTGGATGAACTGAGTGCAGCGGACGGCGGTTCGGCAATCGATGTGCTGGTCAATAATGTCGGCGTGTTGCTCAACGAGCATCAGCTTAGCGAGGAAGGCTACGAGCTTTCATTCGCGACCAATCTTCTCAACCACTACGTGCTGACGAACGGTTTGATCGAGCGCGGGCTGCTCTCCGACAACGCGATCATCATCAACATGTCCTCGGGTGGAATGTACAACGTGCCATTAAGGGTGGACCGGCTGAATGAGCTGAACCCCGAGCGGTACGACGGCGTTCAGGCCTATGCCTACCACAAGCGCGCGCAGGTCGAACTTAACGCCTGGTGGCGCCGGCGCCACTCCGGTCGCGGCTGGCAGTTCTACGTCATGCATCCGGGTTGGGTTGATACGCAGGGGGTCAAGACGTCGCTCCCTGGTTTTCGGGCACTGTTCCAGCATGTATTGCGTGATGCGGCTGCGGGTGCGGACACGGCTGTCTGGCTGGCTGCGGCCCGGCCACGGCAGGAGGACGACGGGTCGATCTGGTTCGATCGCGAGGAGCGCCCCGCGCACCTTGGCCAATCAACTCTGCGTAATGCGGACGACGCGGAGGAGCTGGTTGATTATCTGCAACAATGTAATCAGTGACATTGCGACACGCAGCTGCAGAATCCGCGCCTCCCTGGTAGCGGCGACTGCGCTGTGGTTGTCAGTGTTGTCGGTTGCGACCGCCGATACGAACCTCGAGGCCTACTACACCGGCGAAGTGCTGCACAATGCCGACGGCGGTGTGGATTCGGGCTCGGCGTACCTGTCTGATGCAGGCTTGACCATCGAATCGGATTTGGACGCGATTTTCGGTGGCTCCGGCGCCAAGGTCTTCGCGTATTTATTGTGGAACAACGGCAGTACGTTCTCGGACCGTTATGTTGGAGATCTGCAGGTGGTCTCCAATATCGACGCGGACCGGGCAGTGCGCGTCTACGAACTCTGGTATGAGCAGACGGTAGCCGATAACTTGTCGCTGCGCTTCGGCTTATACGACCTGAACTCGGAATTCGATGCGATTGAGAGTGCAGGCCTGTTCCTGAACAGCTCCCACGGCATCGGCGCCGAGTTCGGGCAGTCCGGGCTGAACGGACCCTCGATTTTTCCCGTAACGTCGTTGAGCATCCGGCTTGAAACCTCGATCGGTGAGTCGGGCAGCCTGCGATATGCGCTGCTCGACGGAGTTCCCGGTGATCCCGACGACCCGAGCAAGACGACGATTGACCTCGGTGGCGGTGACGGCGTGCTGCAGGCGCTCGAGTACAACTATCTGAGTGTCGGCGGCGCACGGTTTACGCTTGGCGGATGGCTGTATTCGGCCGATTTCGACCGTGTCGATGGCAGTCTCGACGCAAGCGGTGACCCGCTGCGCGACGACGGCAACGGCGGCGTTTACGCGTCGGTCGACGCGCCGGTGTATTCGTCACCCGATTCCGGTCTCGAGATCAACGGATTCATTCGCTATGGTATTGCGAACGATACGCTGAATCCGCTCCGATCCTACCTCGGCGCGGGCGCTGTACTGACGGGACTGATCCGTTCGCGTCCGGATGACCAGCTCGGCATCGCAGTAGCCAGCGCTCGGGTGGGTGACCCCTATGCACGGCAGTTCGCGACAAGTAGCCTCGACAGCCGCGAAACGAGCATCGAACTGACTTACAGTGCCCAGGTCACTGACTGGTTGAGACTTCAGCCAGACCTGCAGTACGTGATTAATCCCGGCCTGAATCGGGATCTGGATAATGCTTTGGTAATGGGTCTGCGTTTTGAGCTTAGTGCAACACGCGAGTGGAAACTCCGCTGATAGCTACAAATGACTGGCGTTGACATTGCGGATCAATGAATAATCGCGCAATGAAATAATTATAATAATGGCCGACTGAAACCTGATACTTATGAATATTCTCGACTGGCTCGACTACCAATTATTCGGCAACCCGCTACGTGAATGGACGATCAGTGCTGTCGTGCTGATCGGCACGCTTGCGCTTCTTTTCATTGCCCGCCGGCTATTGCGTGGCCGCCTGCAAAAACTTGCCGACGAGTCGGATCGCGTATTTTTCAAGGTCGCAAGGCATGTCGTAGGGCAGTCCAAGGGCTGGTTCCTGCTGCTGATTGCTCTGTACGTGTCGTTGCGCAGTATCGATGCCAGTGAGTCGTTCGACCTGGCGTTCAGCCGACTGCTGGTCATCGGCATGCTCATTCAGATGGGCCTCTGGGCGGTCGCGGGGCTCGGACGCTTCATGCAGCTGCGAAGGGAGCAGCAGCTCGAAGTAGACGCCGGCGCCGTCGCTGCCCTGGACGTCGTCAGCTTTCTGGTTCGTGTCAGCGTCTGGGTCATCGTATTCCTGCTCGCGCTGGACAATGTCGGCGTCAATATCACGGCGCTCGTGGCCGGTCTCGGGGTCGGCGGTATCGCTGTCGCGCTTGCCGCGCAGAGCATAATCAGCGACCTGTTTGCGTCACTGTCGATAGTGCTCGACAAGCCCTTCGTGCTGGGCGATTTCCTGGTCATCGACGACCTATACGGAAATGTCGAAAAGGTCGGCCTCAAAACCACGCGTGTGCGCAGCTTGTCGGGCGAACAGCTCGTGTTTTCCAACAACGATCTGTTGCACAGTCGTATTCGCAACTACGGGCAAATGGTCGAGCGTCGGATTGTGTTTAAGCTTGGCGTGGTGTACCAGACCCCGCACGAGAAACTGGAGCAGATCCCGACGATCGTCGAAGACATCATCGTCAAGCAGGATTCGGCGCGATTCGACCGGGCACACTTCCAGCAATACGGCGATTACTCGCTGAATTTCGAAATCGTGTATTACGTGGAGTCGTCAGACTACAAGCTGTATATGGATATCCAGCAGGCTGTCAATCTCGAAATTTTCCGACGGTTTGCGGAGGCCGGCATCGAATTCGCCTATCCGACTCAAACGCTGTTCGTCGATCGTGGTGCCGAAGCCGCTTCCTGAAGAGCATGTACGATTGAAAAAGTGAGCCGCGTGAAAAAGCGTTGCGCCATTCCGGACGTCGCCTTGTTATTGATTTCCCGGTTGTTCCAGTCGTCGACGTATCTGCAGCATGAACGCGGCCAGCACAATCACGCCGATTCCCACAAGAATGAAGGCCGTACCGTCGCCCTTCAGAAAGGATTCACCGAGATAAACCGTGGCGATGGCATATGGTATTTCAGTGATTGCCAGAGCAGCAAGATATAACAGGAAGCGGTA
>CAMYMP010000231.1 GCA_947259435.1 uncultured Woeseiaceae bacterium | reverse complement strand
GTGCACAACTCGTGTCGGCAATCGCTCGAAGCCATCACGCGCGCGCGCAACGAAGGCCAGCGCGTCTTTGGCGAAGTGCTTGCGGGCCATCTGTTGATCGACGACTCGGTGTACCGCAATAAGGACTTCGACGTCGCGGCCGCTCACGTCATGAGCCCGCCGTTCCGTTCGAAAGATCACCAGGCGGCGCTGTGGCACGGGCTGCAGTCCGGCAACCTGCAGACGACCGCGACCGATCACTGCTGCTTCTGCGCCGACCAGAAAGCGATGGGCAAGGATGATTTCCGCTCGATACCAAACGGTACGGCCGGTATCGAGAACCGCCTCGAAGTGCTCTGGGATCAGGGCGTGAATACGGGCCGCCTGACGATGAACGAATTCGTCAAGGTTACCTCGACGAACGCGGCGCAGATCTTCAACATCTATCCGCGCAAAGGCAGCGTCTCGGTCGGTGCCGATGCCGATATCGTCGTATGGGACCCGCAGGCGACGAAAACCATTTCGGCCAAGACGCACAAGCAGAAGATCGACTACAACATCTTCGAAGGCATGACGGTCACGGGCTGTGCGTCCCACACGATCAGCCGCGGCAAAGTCGTGTTTGCCGACGGCGAACTCGATGTTGAACGTGGCGCGGGGCGCTACGTCGACCGGCCGCCCTTTGCCGCTTACTACGATGCGCTGCAAAAGCAGGCGCAGCACGCAAAACCGGTCGCAGTCAGCCGCTTAAGGACTGCGTCCTAGAACGATGGCAAAACCGTCGGCGGATATTCGTCCCAATCGGCTTGCCAAAGCCGAGGTCGAGAGGAACTTTGCGGACCTGCATCCGCCGTTGTCGCGTTCGGAAGCGTTGATCGAGGCCGACCGCTGCTATTTTTGTTTCGACGCACCGTGCACGACGGCGTGCCCGACAGGCATCGACATTCCGGGGTTCATCCAAAAGATTCGCAGCGACAACATCCGCGGCTCGGCGCACACGATCCTGCGCGAGAACATCATGGGTGGCATGTGCGCGCGGGTATGCCCGACGGAAGTGCTTTGCGAAGAGGCCTGCGTTCGCAACACCCACGAGGACAAGCCGGTCGAGATTGGCCTGCTGCAGCGCTACGCGACGGATCCTGTCTTCGAGAACTCGACAAAGCTGTTCGAGCGCGCCGCGCCAAGCGGCAAGACCATAGCCGTCATCGGTGGCGGCCCGGCCGGCCTGTCATGTGCGCATCGCCTGGCTATGCTGGGCCACGACGTCAAGGTGTTCAACAAGGACGGCAAACCGGGCGGTCTGAACGAATACGGTATCGCCGCGTACAAGACAGTGGACGATTTCGCGCAGCGCGAGGTCGACTACATCCTCTCGATCGGTGGCATCGAGATCGAGAACGGCGTCGAACTCGGTGTCGATGTCGCGCTCGCAGAACTGCGCAAAAAGTACGACGCGGTCTTCCTCGGCATCGGTCTGGGTGACGTCAACGAACTCAGTATCGACGACGAGGACCTGCCCGGCATCGAAAACGCGATCGATTACATCGCCGACCTGCGCCAGGCCGATGACAAAAGCTCCCTGCCGGTTGGCCGCAATGTCGTCGTTGTGGGCGGCGGTATGACGGCCATCGATATTGCGGTACAAAGCAAGCGCCTGGGCGCGGAGCGCGTCGACATCGTCTATCGCCGCGGCCCTGAACAGATGGGCGCGAGCGAGTTCGAGCAAAAACTCGCGCAGACGAACGGCGTCACAATTCATCACTTCATGCGGCCTGTTCGCGTTCACGGCGCCGACTTTGTTACAGGGATCGAACTCGAAAAAACGCGACTTGATAAAAACGGCAAAATCAGGGGAACCGGCGAGACATGGGATCTCGAAGCGGACGTCGTTTTCAAGGCCATCGGGCAGAAACTCGACGAGATTTTAGGCGCTGAACTCGACGGGATAGCACTCGAGCGAGGCAAGATTGTCGTCGATGAATCGCAGGCGACGTCTCTTGCCGGCGTCTGGGCCGGCGGCGACTGCGTCCTGGGTGGCGACGATTTGACGGTCAGCGCCGTGCAGCACGGCAAACTCGCTGCGATTGCGATCGACCGGCAGCTCAGAAGCTGAGCGATAGCGGAGGTGCGAACATGGCGGACCTGACATCGGATTTCCTCGGCATTCGTTCACCGAATCCGTTCTGGCTGGCCTCTGCGCCGCCGACCGACAAAGCCTATAACGTCAATCGCGCTTTCGAAGCCGGCTGGGGCGGCGCGGTCTGGAAAACGCTCGGCGAAGATCCGCATATCGTCAATGTGAGCGGGCCGCGCTACAGCGCGCTGCACAGCAATGACCGCCGCGTGATCGGCTTCAATAACATCGAGCTGATTACGGACCGCCCATTGCAGACCAATCTCGACGAGATTCGGCAGATCAAGCGCGACTGGCCCGATCGCGCCCTTGTCGTCTCGGTGATGCTGCCGATGAACGAACAGACCTGGGCGAAGTATGTGCCGATGATAGAGGACACGGGCGCCGATGCGTTCGAGCTGAATTTCGGCTGTCCGCACGGCATGTCGGAACGCGGCATGGGCGCTGCCGTCGGCCAGGTGCCCGAATACATTCAGATGGCGACGGAATGGTGCAAGAAAGTGGCCAGCGTACCGGTCATCGTCAAGCTAACGCCTAACGTGACGAACATCGTGCCGCCTGCCCAAGCCGCGAAGGACGGTGGCGCCGACGCCGTGTCGTTGATCAACACGGTCAATTCGATCATGCGCGTCAATTACGACACGCTGACGATGTATCCGACGACGGATGGCATGGGCACGCACGGCGGATATTGCGGCGAGGCGGTCAAACCGATCGCACTGAACATGGTTGCCGAGATCGCCCGCAATGAGGGCACCCGGGACATTCCAATTTCAGGAATCGGCGGCATCAGCGACTGGCGTGACGCCGTTGACTTCCTTGCACTTGGCGCGAGCAATGTCCAGGTGTGTACGGCTGCCATGGTGTACGGCTTCAAGATCATCGATGACCTCGTAGACGGGCTTAACGTATTCCTCGATGACAAAGGCATGCGGTCGGCTGCAGAGCTGGTCGGCAAGGCCGTGCCCAGCGTTACCGACTGGCAGTACCTGAACCTCAACTACATCGAGAAGGCGGTCATCGACCAGGACCTTTGCATCAAGTGCGGCCGCTGCCACATCGTCTGCGAGGACGCATCACATCAGGCCATCACGCACACCGTCAACGGTGCGCGACATTTCGAAGTCATCGATGAAGAATGCGTCGGCTGCAACCTGTGCGTCAGCATCTGCCCGGTCGATAGCTGTATCAGCATGCACCAGCTGACAGAAGGCACGGATCCCCGAACCGGGCTGCCGGTCAGCAAGGAAAAGGGCAACTGGACCACGCACCCGAACAACCCGATGCGCAAGGACGGATAGCAAAATGACCGACGACGAACTCCTGGATGCTGCACGCGCTGTCAGAGAAAAAGCGCACTGCCCCTACTCGGGTTTTCACGTTGGCGCGGCGATCCTCGATGAAAACGGCCACGTTCACGTCGGCTGTAACGTCGAGAACGCAGCTTACTCGAACGTGAGTTGTGCTGAAGCCGGCGCAATCAGCGCGATGGTTGCGGCAGGCGGAAAGCGCATCGTCACGATCGCGGTCGCGGGCGGCGACGAAAAGAAAACCCGCGCCTGCACTCCCTGCGGCGGCTGCCGGCAACGTATTCACGAGTTTGCCGACGAGAACACCCTCATCATCGTCAAGGACGATGATGAGGATTGGCATACCTACACGATGGACGAACTTCTGCCGTCGTCATTTCATCTTTAGCAGACACCCGGGCGTCGGTCAGTCGGCCGGGCGCGTTGCTACAG